>CALVTV010000001.1 GCA_944363005.1 uncultured Clostridia bacterium
CCTGCACCTTGCCCGCCGCCAGGCCGATCTGGTTGCCGTAGCTCGAATAACCCTGCGCGGCGGTGGTCGTGATGCGGCGCTGGGGCAGCTTGCCCTCACGCGTGCGGCTGTAGGGCATGCGCGGATCGCCGGAACCGGTGATGCGCATCGCCTGATAGACATAGCTGCGGCCGGAGAGCGGGTCGCGGATGGCGCCGCCCAGGCAGGTCGCCGCGCCGCCGAAGCCCTCGATCTCCGTGGGGTGGTTGTGCGTCTCGTTTTTGAACATGATCAGCCACGGTTCCTCGTGGCCGTCCACGTTCGCCGTCACGACGATGGAGCAGGCGTTGATCTCGTCGGACGCGTCCAGATCGTCGAGCTTGCCCAGCTTGCGCAGCGCCTTTGCGCCCAGCGTCGCCATGTCCATCAGGGACACGTCCTTGCTGCGTCCGGCGTAGATATCGTTTCGGGTATCGATATACAGTTCATACGCCGCGCGGATCGGTTCGCTGAAGCGGCCTTCTTCAATATCAATCTGATCGATAGCCGTCAGGAACGTCGTATGGCGGCAGTGGTCGGACCAGTACGTGTCAATGGCGCGCAGTTCGGTCACGCTCGGGTCGCGCTTTTCGGTGTCGCGGAAGTAATCGCGGCAGAAACAAAGGTCCTCCGCGCTCATCGCCATGCCCATATCCCGCACCATCGCGGCGAGGGCCTTGTCGTCCATAGCGGTAAAGCCTTCGATGACCGCCACGTCCGCCGGAACGTCGGCATGCATCGCCAGCGTTTCGGGCTTGTCCATGCCGGCGCGGCGCGCCTCCACCGGGTTGATCAGGTGCGCGGCCACGCGGTCCACCAGATCGCCCGTCACCTGACCACTGAGCGCGTACACTTTGGCGCAGGCCACCTTCGGCCGTTCTCCGCCGCTGAGCAATTGCAGGCACTGGCTGGCGCTGTCTGCGCGCTGGTCATACTGGCCCGGCAGATACTCCACCGCCAGCAGGCGCGCATCCATATCCGGCAGTTCTTCATCGTAGAGCTCGTCGGCGTTCGGCTCGGAGAAAATGATGCGCTTGGCGCGCTCGAACGCCTCATCCGTCACGCCTTCCACGTCATAGCGCTGGAAGATGCGCACATCGGTGACGGCATTCGTGCCCAGCATGTCGCACAGTTCACGGCGCAACTGTTGCGCTTCTACGTCATAACCGGGGCGTTTTTCCGCATAAACTCTTCTGACTTGGCTCACGATAATCCTCCTTCGGCTTCTCAAAGCGGCGCTTGGCGCCGGGTGAACATTACCCGCATTATAGCATCAAATCCGGCCTTTTGCAATCTGTTTCGCGCTTCTCATCGGATATGAATGGAGCTTTTTGTGGTTATATCAAAAAAGGTTCGTATCGTGTCGAACATTGACAACCATGCCCCGGATCGATTATAGTATTAACCGTCAAGTTTTCCGGAAAGGAGGGAGCGCTGCTGTCCTCATTTATGTTGCGCCTGCTGGCGCTTTTGGCCATGGTCATCGACCACGCGGGCCTGGCGCTCTTTCCGCGCATGGGGATCTTTCGCTGTGTAGGGCGAATCGCGTTCCCGCTGTATTGCTTCCTGATCGTACAGGGCTATGTGCACACGCACGATCGCCGCGCCTACATTCGCCGTCTTCTGCTGCTGGCTTTTCTCTCGGAAATCCCGTTTGATCTGCTGATCTTCGGGCGGGTGGCCAGCGTTGTGGAGCAAAACGTGCTCTTCTCGCTGCTGCTGGGCCTGCTCGCGCTCTATGTTGCCGACATGTTCACCGGCAAACCGCTTTACGCAACCGCGGGCGTATTGGGCGTGCTGCTGGCCGCCATGATGGCGCGGGTGAGCTTCGGCTGGCTTGGCCCGGCGCTGTGCGTTTTCTTTTACAAGGCGCAAGACAGCCGTCTGCGCCAGGCCGCCGGAATGGTCGCACTGGAAGGCATTTACGCACTCAGCCTTCTGCTCTCCGGGGTCGCTTTCAGTTGGGTGCTGGTTTCGCTCAGCGCGATGCTTGCAGCCGTACCGGTCCTGTTCTACAACGGCAAACGCGGGCCGCGCGTGCCCGTGCTAACCTTCCTGTTTTACGCTGCGTATCCCGTCCATCTGACCGCGCTGGTCATCGTTCGGGAACTGCGCATCATTCCGCCTTACTTCTTTATCTGAAGCCGCCCGGTTTCAGCGGCTTCCTTCTCAATTGCATGCATGCCCGGCGTGAATCCATCGCGCCGGGTTGTTTTTTCAATCCTGGGTTTGCGCGTTGGCCTCGTTCCGAAATTTCAAAGGTATTTTGCGTATATATAGCTGTCAAAGCAGATGGGCATACGGTATTTGGGGAATTGGCTCTCCTTTTCGATTTCAAACCCAAATTTCCGCAGCAGCGCATTGGAGGCGGTATTTTCGATCGCCACTTCCGCCGTGACCTTTTCTGCCCCCTGTGCTTTGAGCCAGTTCAGCATCAAAAGAACCGCTTCGCTTCCATAGCCCTGTCCCCAATGTTTTTTATGAATGCAGTAACCAACGTCGTACACCTTCCCGCTTTCGTCCGGGAAAATGCAGAAGGAGCCGATTGCATCCTTCGGGCAAATCCGCTCGATCACCAGATAATATCCCAGTTGGCTTTCATGAAGCGTATCCAGCGCTCTTTGATAGGTCACATCGAC
>CALVTV010000002.1 GCA_944363005.1 uncultured Clostridia bacterium
CTGTAAGCATATCGGTTTCCTCCTCACATCAGGGTCGTTTTCCTATTTGTTCACCGCGTCCGCCGTCAGGCCGGACACAAACTTGCAAAACTCGCGTAGCACCTCTGTCCAATCGCCCTCGATCTCCGCCATATGGTGGATATAAGGCCCTTCCACGAGCTTGCGCTCCCAGGCGGGCAGGTCGTTAAATTCGCCCCAGAGGTAGGTGCCAAAGGTATAGGGGCCCTCCGTCGTTTTGCAGGTACCGGAGAGCAAGCGGTAGTCCCCGCCGTCCTGGTCGAAGCGGGCAACCGTATACTGGCCGTCCCGGACCTGGAACCATTGCCGCATGTTGACATTTTTGCAGGGACATCCATCTTTTTTGAGGCTGTAGGCAAAAGGTCCGCAATGCCAGAGCAGCTCGGCGTTTTTGTTCTGTGGATGGCGCACGGTGAACTCTCCGAAAAACGGAATCTTCCGGCCCAGCGCGGCGCAGGAGAGAAGCGCCATGGTAATGGTGCCATGCAGATCGCTCTCGCACCCGATGATGTAGCCCATATCCGCAAGAACGCTGTAAGCCGTGCAGGGCATCGCGCCCACGCCAAGCTGCATGGCCGTCCAGCACTCGGCACTCACGGCCTGGACATGATAGGTTTCAAACACCCACTGATAAAGCGGCACGAATGCATAGACCTTCTTGAGCAGCGGAGGCGTGATGTCATCCATCTCATAGCGGGATGCTAGCAGTTTGGCCCCCTCCTCCAGCTCCGCATCCTGCTCCCGCAGGATCTGCTGGTATTTGTCGATGATGACCGCCATGTTGACAGGGATCACGCTGAGCCCGAACTTCTCCATCAGCTCACCCTCGTTGAAGATGACCGAACAGAACGGCTTTGGACGCATGCCTACCTAGGCAATGCGCATACCGCGGAAATTCTTCACCATGCAGCTCACTGACACAAAGCGCGCAAAGGAAGCCGCGAAGGTATCGCTGTCCACCGCGCAGGTCTCGATGAAGCTGAAGGGGATATGGAAGCGCTGGAGCTGGCGGCTGACACCGAAGATTCCGCACTGGCTGTCGGTATAGCGCGTGCCGTCGGGCAGGAAGCTGTCGTCAATCGGTGCCCAGATGCACACTGGCTTGCCCACGCCACGCGCCACCTGCGCTGCGATCTCCTCGTTTCCGAAGTTGCAGTTAATGATAAGCACTGCGTCCACCTTTTCGGCGTTGAAGCGCTCAATCACTTTCTGCGCATCCTCGTCGCAGTACATCACGTCCACGGGGTTGATCCCCTGAAGATCGACAAAGCTGACATTGCTGTCTGAAAAATGCTCCCGGATATAAGAAACAACCTTGTGACCGCGTTCCTCCGCCTTCTCCCAATTGAAGATACCCGGACGCGGCGTTACATCGCGCCTCATGGGCGCCAACCCGATTTTGACATCATAATGAAGCATCATGCAACCTTCTTTCACCTGTATTGTCCCGGAAAACACTTCTGAGTCTATTGTAAAAGGCCCCTTTTGAACTGACAATATCTCAACTTCAACAATTTCTAGATCAAATCCATTATGTTGCGCAAAAAAGCGCCGCCGCATGGTTTGCGTAATAAATTCGCTAACTCGATGCATTGTAACGCCCTCGCGTTCCTTTTATAATAAAGCCATCAAATGAGCTTAAACCATGCCATATACAAGCAGGGAGGTGTATGCCTTTGAAACCCCTTCGAGCCGCTGTCATCGGCCTTGGTTTTATCGGTCCGCAGCACGTCGACGCCATCCGTCGCCTACCATTGGCGCTGCCAGTCGCGCTCTGTGACAGCAGCGCCGAGCAGGTGCGCGCCGCCTGCGAACGCTATGGTGTCCCCAGAGGCGAAACGAGTTGGCGCGAACTGCTCCATGATCCCTCCATCGATGTGATCCACAACTGCACACCCAACGCGCTTCATGACGAGATCAACCGCGAGGCGCTCCTTTGCGGCAAGCATGTATACAGCGAAAAGCCCCTCAGCACCAGCGCTGCAGCGGCCCGTGAGCTGTGGGCCCTGGCACAGGAGCGAAAGCTGGCTGCGGGGGTAAATCATCAATACCGTATGAACGCGGCTGTGCAGGAGATGCGCGCTCGCCTGCAACACAGTATGGCCGGGCGTCCCCTGATGGTGACAGGCTGCTACCTTCAGGAATCCGCCTCCCGGGAGACGGACTGGTCGCACAGGATGGAAAACACCGGGCCCTCCCGTACGGTTGCGGACATTGGCGTGCACTGGGTGGACACGGCCTGCGCCGTAGTGGGAGAGCCCATCCGGGAGGTCTTTGCAGACCTGCAGATTCATTTTCCTACGCGCATCGGCGCGGACGGTGTCGCCCATCCGGTGACGACCGAGGACACGGCTTTTATTTTGGTACGCTTCCAAAGCGGCCTGCCCGGTCAATTCACTGTCAGCAAATCAGCCAACGGCCATAAAAACGATTTGCGTCTCAACGTCTGGTGCGAGGGCTACGGCATGGAGTGGCGTCAAGAGCAGCCCGACCGGCTGATCCTCGGGAAAAAAGAAACCGGCTATGAAATTCTCTATATGAACCCCCGCGCCTGCCAGGAGGAAGTCAAACCATATGTGACGACACCCATGGGGCATGTCATGGGCTGGCCGGACGCGCTTAGAAATTCCGTATCCGCCTTCTACAGCGCCATCCTGGACGGCAGTTACCTGACGGATTCAATGCCCTGCGCCACCTTCCGGGACGGGTTTCAGGGCATGGCCTTTATCGAGGCGTGCGTGCGTTCCAGCCGCAAACGCCGCTGGGTGGAGGTGGAGCAGCTATGAATGTGCTGGTCTGGTATGAAAACAGGCCGCTTCCCGAAGCCGTGCAGGACGAGGCGCGCGTCTATCCGCGCGGCATACACGGCGCCCTGGGCGACCTGTTTGCCGCCGAACCCGACATGTGCGTGCGCACCGCCGTCATGCAGGACGCGCAGCAGGGCTTCTCCGATGAAAATCTCCAATGGGCCGACGTGCTGGTCTATTTTGGCCATAAGCACTGGCGCGAGGTTGACGACGACCGTGTGGAACTGCTGCAAAGGCGGGTTCTGGAGGGCATGGGGCTGATTCTTCTTCATTCCTCCCACGCCAGCAAAATCTTTTCCCGCCTCATGGGCACCCGGACGCAATGCCTTCGCTGGCGGGAAAACGACGAATGGCAGCGGGTCTGGCTGGTAATGCCGTCACATCCCATCGCCGCAGGGCTGAAAGGCGAGTATTTTACGATTGCGCAGGATGAAACCTATGGGGAGTACTTCGAAATTCCTCAGCCCGACGAGCAGGTGTTTCTGACCACATCCCAGGGTGGAGAGGTACTCAGAAGCGGCTGCTGCTGGCACCGGGGTGCGGGACGCATCTTCTATTTTTCATCGGGGCATGAGACCTACCCCGTTTATTATCAGCCAGAGGTGCGGCGTATCCTGGTCAACGCCGTCCGATGGGCCTGTGCAGGCCCACGGAGACCGACCTGGCCTGACTGGGCTAGGGAAAGCCCTCCCCTTGAAAATTAAGGAAACGAGCAGCCGGTAATTACGCCGGCCGCTCGTTTCCTTTAGGCTCAATACTCAGTTCTTCCTCATCATAGACCAGCGGGACCGTAATCCGTACCCGCGTTCCTCTGCTGACCACGCTGTCGATTTCAAACCGCATCCTTTCCCCGTAAATCAGCGCCAGGCGGTCGCGCACATTTCGCACCCCTACTCCCGAGGATGGATGTGGCTTTGTGTCCGGAGCGCACTGCGCCTGTCCACCAAGGATTTTCTCCACCATCTCCGGCGGCATGCCCGCACCGTTATCCTCAACGGTAAGGCAAAGGTCTCCCTTGGGCGTTTTCTGTACGGTTAGTGCCACGACCGAATGTTCCGAACGCACGCCATACACCAGCGCGTTTTCCAAAACGGGCTGAAGGATCATCGTGGGAATCAGCGCCTCCTCTGTGCCGGGCTCCATCGAAAAAGGCGTGGAGAGGATGTTGCCGTAGATATAGCCATAGATATGCGCATATTGGCTCAGGCTGTCAAGCTCGCATCTGACGGGGATGAACCGTTTTTCCATGTTTCGTGTGTTCTGCCGCAGGAACATGGAGATGTAGCGCACTACTTTGCAGATTTCGTCGCTGCCGTTGAGCTTGCCCATGGCGTTGACAACTTCAAGCGCATTGTAGATAAAATGCGGGCTGATCTGCGACTGCAGGGAGCGGTACTTGTATTCCAGCGCGTCGTATTCCGCCCGGTTACGGCTGTTTTCCTCCTGCACGACCTGTTTCATCAGTTCACGCATCCTGTCGATCATCGTATTGAAATGCGCCGACATCTGCCCCGTCTCGTCGCTGCTGCAAATCGGCACCGTCAGATCGAGATTGCCGGCCGTCACCTCGTCCATGCTGCTCACAAGTAGACTCATCTGGCGGGTCATTCTGCGAGTAATGATGATTACCGCCGCGGAGCTGAGCGCAAGGGCAACGAGTGATGCCACGATGCCCATCCTGACAACGGCGTGGTTGATACCGTTGAGCGATGATCTGGGCATCATGCCCACGGCGGTCCAGCCGTCGCCTTTCTGGATGGAAAGGTCATAGGTTTCTCCCAGGCGGATCTCTTTTGCGCCCATACTCGCGGCCTCCGCAGCCGCCTCCAGCATGCCCTGAGCGACTGTTCCGCCGACCGTAATCGCTTCCCCCGTCTCGTCCAGAAACGCCACAGCGCAGTTCATGGCCTGTACATGGCTTCCCAGGGAGACGAAGAGCTCCTCCCGCACCCGTACAATCGCCTTGCCCACAAACTGAAACGGCTCGAGGTTATAAACATCCCGGACGAGGTAGATGGTGCCGTTGTCCGATCTGGTCCAGCGCGGGACGCCATAGGTCTTCTCGCCATATTCGCCGGAAAGCAGCAGAGAGGCTTCCTCCACAAAGCTGTCGGCAAAGGTCACCGTGCTGGAAAAGGAAACGTCGTTGCACAGTTTGACATAAATCCGATCATAGCCGCAGGTCGGAGAAATCGTCTGATTGAGCGCCGCCACCAAGCCGCGCGCCTTTTCCGAGTATCCGATCTCCCCGGGTGACATGTCGCGCAGCATGTACATATGATCTGGGACCATCTTGCCGGTCATCTGACTCATGAGCTGACGCTGGATGGCTTCCGTTTCGCTCTGAAAATTCCGCAGGCTCTGTTCCGTCAGTAGCTCCAAATTGGAACGCATATGTCCCAAAAGCATCTGTGCCGCTTTGTAGGTGAGAACGCCCGTAACGATGGAAACGGCCAGCAGAATGGTCAGCCCGGACCCCAGAAGAAGCTTTGTGCGAAATGACATCCCGTTCGGCGAACGTTTCATAGGGTCACCCTGCGGTTGCGGTACTCGGTTGGCGTCATGTGCTCAGAACGCTTGAAGGCGTTGTAAAAGGAGATGTAATTGCCATATCCCACGGCACGGGCCACCTCCTCCACGAGCATGCGCGGGTCCGCCAGAAGATTGCGCGCAACCGCCATTCTGGCATTGAGGACATGCTCATGGAACGTAATGCCGGTTTCCTTGCGAATCAACGCGGAGAGATAATTGCCACTCACGCTCAGCTTCTCTGCAACCGTTCCCAGCTGCACCCCTTCCACGGCATGCAGGTTGATGTACTGAATGGCGTTTCGCGTCAGCAGCGAAAGCTGCGTCTGTTCCTTGGCAGCGCGCAGGGCTTCGTGCAGCTTGGTTAGACATTCCCGCACGTCCGCCTCATTTGTCACAAACCACGTACCGTAGAGGGCGACGTCGGTTTCGGTGCCGGAGGAGACAGCGCAGCGATTCATGAGTGCCAGGGTATACATGGCGGTCATAGCGCGTAGATGGCTGTACTGATGCCCGCTGAGCATAACCAGTTCATGCGCCGTCGCCGCAGCCCCTTCGTCGCTGAGGTCCGCCCTGTCAATAAGCTCCTCAATGCGGTGGTTCATGTTGGTGATTCCCTCGTTTGGCCGGGAGCCAGGCTCCGGACCTGCATAGAACACGGCAGCGCTGGGCCGCGTTTCCAACGCCGCCTGCCACATCGCCTGCCGCGCCTGGTGATAGGTCTGGCGCACAGCATGCAGCGAGGTAGTCAATCCGCTCACGCCGATGCACACCGGCACGGCCATGGACTGGGCGACGGTGCGCACAAGTTTCTCTGCACCCTGCTGCCAGTCGCCGCCGACGCTGTCACGCATCACGAAAGCCACGACGGTATCATAGAGAAGAATGGTCACCGCCGCCACATTCATACCCGCGATGAGGCCGTCGATGTGATTGAGCTCCGCTTGGGTGAAGGTACGCTCGTCCGATGACTGAACGGTCATGATGTAATAGGATTGGAAGGACAGGCCCATCTCCACAAACATGGCGCGGATGCCCTGTCCATGCTGGGACGGATTGGTCAAAAGCAGCGAAAGCTGGGCACGCCGGCGCAAGGTATCGACCTGCTCCTGCGTCACATCGGTCGCCTGTCGGCTGAGCGTGGCTTGAACCGCTCTGCGCACGCAGCTCATCAGTTCCTCACTGTCAATCGGCTTAAGCAGATAATCAAAGATCGCAAGCTTGATGGCACGGCTGGCATACTGGAACTGATCGTAACCCGTAATGATGATGACCTTGCTGTCCGGCACGCTCTGACGTACGGTTTCGATCATTTCCAGTCCGTCGCATTTGGGCATCCGTATATCCGTCAAAATAATATCCGGCTTTGTCTTCAGGATCAAATGGCGGCCGGCCTCGCCGTCAAGTGCGGTTCCAGCCACTTCGCACCCAAGATCACTCCACCGAATCGTTTCCACCAGCGAGCGCACTGTGATGGGATTGTCTTCTATAATTACAACTTTCAGCAGCATGGAACCTCCTCCCCGGTCTCGGATCCATTAATGCTCCTCAGGCATCAGCACCGGGGCATTGATCTTTATTATAGCAAAAAAAGCAGATCCGAGACAATCTGCTTTTTCTGCCATTATTATTACCCCTTTACCGCTCCAGACATGATGCCTGCGACGATAAACCGCTGTGTAGACAGATAAAGAATCAGGATGGGAATCATGGACAACATGAAAAACGCGAATGCCAAGTTCAGTTCCGTCATGTTCTCACCAAAATAGATGATCTGTGCCAGCGGCAACGTACGGCTGGAGTCCTCGCGCAAAAGAACGACAGCCGTGCTGTAATCGTTCCATACAAACAGGGTATTGAGAACGAGCTGAGTGACGTTGATAGGGGTCATCAGGGGAAAAACGATCTGCCAGAAGGTACGCAGGCGACCGCAGCCATCAATGCTGGCTGCCTGCTCCAAATCCCGGGGGATGCCCTTGACAAAGCCGGTCACAGACAGAACGCTGATGGATACTTGAAATCCGGAACGGGCGATGATGAAGCCCAGGTTGGTGCTGGCCAATCCCATGTTGTAGATGTTGACATACAGGGGCAGCATAATGCACTGAAAAGGCACCAGCACGCCGCTGATAAACAGGGAATACATGACCTTGTAAAACTTGCTGTTGTAGCGTGCCAGCACGTAGGAGGCCATCGAGGTGGTAAGCAGGAGTATAAGGGTGGTAGGAATGGTTGTCAGCACGCTGTTTTTGAAGCCGATCGCCACATACTTGTTTTCCTGAATAACGCGCACATAGTTGTTCAGCGTTGGTTCCTGCGGCCATGCCAGACGGTTGAGGCTGATATCGGAATGGCTTTTGATGGAATACAGAAGGCTGATATAAAACGGGGTAAGAACGATGCCAACGATAATCAACAGCACGATCACTCGCAAAGCCTTGCGCAAAATGCCGCGTCTGGGAGGATGGCTGGCCTGTTTCCCGAAATAGACGGATGCGCTCCTGGCGGTCTGTGCCATTACACCTCAACCTCCCTTTTGCGAAGCACGGTTGTCACAATGTTGGACAGGATCACAAGCACAAGCGTAAGAATGATTGCTCCTGCCTGACCAAGACCCGCCCGCGAATTTCCGAAGATATACTCATACACAAATACCGCTGTAGTTTTTGCGGCCTTCATGTTGATTACCATCTGTGAATAGTCAAAGCAACGCAGGCCCCAGGAGAGTACCAGCGTAACATTGGCGGTGATGGCTGGAACGATCATGGGAAGCGTGATACATTTAAATTCATGCCAGAAATTAGCGCCCTCTACGCGGGCGGCTTCATAGTATTCACCGGGGATGGACTGAAGCGCCGCAATATAAATCAGCATGCAGTAGCCCATATCGCGCCATATGGCGATGGCGGCCAGGCCGTAAATTACCTGTGAGGAAATGCCCAGCGGGCTTGGCATACCAGTCAACGGCATCAGCACGTCCGTGTATACATAGCTCCATACCTTTGTGGCGGCCACCAGAGACACCGTAAAGGGCATGAACAGCAGTGTGCGGATCACATTGTTAAAACGGCAACTCCGCCAGATCATCAACGCCAGCGCAAGCCCCAGAATATTGGCGCCGAGAATATAGACGATGGTAAAATGTGCGGTGTGCAGAAAGCTGTCCTGAAAGGATGAACTTTTCAATAGCTTGATGTAGTTTTCCAGGCCGACAAAATTCCATTGCTTAGCAAAAATGGCCTTTTTATCGGTAAAAGACACGGGAATACTCTGGATAAACGGAACCAGCACCACAAACGCAAACAGCGCAAAGGCAGGCAGCATGAACAGGATATTGCCCCCGTGCTCACGAATGGCATACCTGGTCAATTTGCGCTTGCGATCCAGACGGATGGGATTGATGGCCGTCACAACAAATCAGCTCCTGCCTTGGTCGATGATGGGTGAAACAGGGCCGCCAGCCCCTCAGCGGAAGCGGGCGGCCCGATGAAACGAGTTGGTTCAGTTCAGTTCAATGACCTCGTCAAAGGCGGCTTGAAGATTTTCTATGCACTGCTCGACAGTCATATCGCCGCCCGTCAAAACGCTCTCGGCAAAACGGGTCAGTTCAGCACGCCAGGCGGTTGTGAAGGCGGTGCTCAGCGGCATCGTGAAATCGCCGTAATGTGCGATGTTTCCGGAAGCCTTGAGCTCAGCCAGCGTTCTGACCAAGGGCTGGAGATTGTCGGACACAACGCCGGTGTTGAGCGGCATCTGGGAGATCTCGGACCAGGCGATGCCCTGCGTGAGCCAATACTCCATGAAGTCAACCGCCACGTCGGCATTTTCGGCCTGTGGGTTAACCATGAAGGACTGGTCCACTTGCACGTTCATCTTCGCCGATCCCTCGTCATCAATGGGGGCCACAAAGAATCCGACCTCAAAGTCCGGCTCCTTGGACAGCAGGTCGCCATAGGCCCATGTACCGTCAAAGCGCATGGCTGCACCGCCTGCCGCAAAGACCTCAAGGCCCATGTCCTGCGTGTTGCTCATATCGTCGGTGCGCGGTTTGGTCATGCGCATCTTCCAGTTCTCCAGCGCCTCGGCAAAGTAGGGGTAATCGGCAAACTTCTTCTCGCCGCTCATCAGCTTTTCAAACACATCCGTATCGCCGGCGTCCAGCGCACGGGTCCAGACGGTGTTACGGCACTCGATATCTCCGTATACGGCGTCGGCGTAGCTGCGCACATAGGGATCAATGCCGGCTTCGATCAGAGCGTCCTGCACGGCATTGAGCTCGGTCAGCGTCGTGGGAACCTCCAGTCCCTGTTCCTCAAAGATGGTCTTGTTGTAGAAAATACCCCAGCTCTTGAAGTCAATGGGGAATCCGTAAATTTTCCCGTTGGCGCTTACGTCACCCAGGTCGCCGCTGGGAAGGTTCATGGCTTTGATCGTCTCGTTGTCGGTCAGGTCCATGACGAATCCCTCGCTGACAAGATCGGGATACAGTCCGGGGCTGCCCATGATGATGTTGGGCTGGTCGCCAGAGGACAGGGCGGTGGAAAGCTGCGGGAAATAGTCGGTGCCCTGATTATAGTAGACGTTGGTGAATGTCACGTTGGGATGCAGCTCGCTGTAGGACTGCTCGATCGCTTCCAGGCCGGCCTGCTTGGTGGCTTGCGCCATGTAGTGAAAGACGGTGATGTTGATGGTTTCTTCTGCCATGCCGATGCTGCTCACACCCAGCACCATTGCGACAACCAGGAAAACCGACAAGATCTTCTTCATGTTGGGAACCTCCTTCTTATCGCTTGTGAGATTGTTGGTCGGGCTTCGCCCTCTGTTATCTTTAGTATAGCGGGAATCAAGGGCGGTGGGAATATATCTAGATTCTGAATTTCTATTCCGTTTTTACTCAAGTAACGGTCTGGATTTCTCATGTGCCGTCCTTTTGGAGGGCTCAGCGCGTATGGAACGCAGCGCGCCGCAATGCCGCAAGGGTATCGGGAACATTGGCCCGCGCCACCAGCGCATCGATGGTCTCCATTCCCAGCCGCTCGATAATGCTTTCATAGGTGCGTAGCGCCCTGATGCTTTCACAGACCGCATCAAAGGGGTCCTCGCGGTAGGGAAAGATATCCACCGTCAAGTAGCCGCGGTAATCGTATCTGCGCAAAAGATAAAGGGCCTCCAGCATTTCGTTGAGCCGTACGGAGCCCACGATCATATCGTCGTCCCAGGTGCCCAGGTTGTCGTTCATGTGCACGTCATACAGGCAGCCGTAGCGCATGGCCAGCTCTATGGCGGGACCTATCGCCCCTCCTGCGCAAATCACATGACCGGCATCCAAAGCGACACCCAGGTTCTCGCGCTCCACTTCCATACGCAGCAGAAGGACTGTCTGCACGCAGTCCACCAGGGAATGGTTGCGGGGTTCCCGTGCCTTGGGTTCCAGCGCCAGGCAAAGATCGGGCGCATAGTCGCACAGTTCGCGAAGAGATTGGCGCAACGCGACCCACTGCGCGCGGTAATCGATCTGAAAAACATAATCATGTCCGTCCTGCCCCAGCCAGAGCCCGACACATCCTGCCCCCAGAAACCGCGCCGCGTCGATGCACGCCTTACAATGCTCCACCGCCGCCCTGCGGATCCGGTCATCTGCCGCGGAAAGCGAGCCATACCGCCACTTTCGATCTCCATATGTCCAGGTGTTCACCGCTGCGGGCAACAGGCCCGTTTGAAAAAGCCGGTCCTTTAATCCGCCAAGGTCCAAGTCCGCTCCACGGTAATGGATTTCAACGCCTCCCGCCTCGTGGCGTTTACCCATCTCGTCCAATACAGTTTCCAGCGACAGCGTCTCCGCCTTGTAACCCGCTCTGAGAAAGCGGTCTCCGCTTTGACATAAAGCCCCCGCAATAAAAGCATACTTCATTGCAAAGCCTCCCATTGCGCCTGTAAAAATCGGATAGACTGCGTAAGTTCAACGTCCGGCTCTGTACAAAACGTGCGCCAGATGTTAAGTCTCTGGGGAAGATTCCCATAGGGTCCCGCCAGCGATTCGATCACAACCCGACCCTGATAGCCGGCAGTTTTAAGCGCTGCGAGTATCTCTTTCCAGGGGATATGGCCTTGTCCCGGAAGAGAACGGTCATTTTCGCAGACATGAAAATGAACGAGCCGCTTACCTGCGAGCCGTATGGCTGCGGCAAAGCTCCGTTCCTCAATGTTCATGTGAAACGTATCTAGCAGAATTCCCAATGCGGGGGAATTGACGGCCTCCACCACGTCTAGGGCCTCCTGCGCCGTATGAAGCAGCGGCGTTTCAAAGCGATTGACCGTCTCCATGGCAAGTGTCACACCAACTTTTTCCGCATGCCGGGCAGCCGTTTGCAGATATGGCATGGCGCGTCGGAGCACAAATTCCCTCGTCCGCTCAATCCCTTGTGGAAAGCGTTTGCCGACACCTGTGAGAATCCCTCCAATGACGGCGATTTGCATTTCCGATGCAATCGTCGCGTAGTCCATCAACAGCTGCGTCCCGGCGTTACGCACCTCTTGCTCGTCCGAGGAGATATCTGCGCTGTCGGTCAGGCATACCGCCATGGTCAGTTCCAACCCGACCGCACGCGCATGACGCGCAATCTTCCCCCGCTCATCTGCGTTCAGCCTGAGCATCTGCGGACCCGAACATTCCAGAATGTCAACACCTGCACGAGCTGCCCGCTCAATCCAGCCGTGCCAATCCAACTCTGCGCTCTCGGCAAAAAAAGCGTAGTAAATACCCGTCGGATTCATGCTGTCGCTTCCCTCCCGTATCAAGCTCCTCATCTTGTCTGTCTTTTCACTTCGCCGGTACGCTTTTCCTTCCCTATTCTCCTTTTTACGAATTTCTTTCTTTTTTAAACATTAAAAAGGGCGCATACATTGTATGCAACCCTTCTTTCTAAAAAATGGAAGTTCCTTTTCTTCAGATCTCTTGCACCGCCGTCTCCGTTCGCGCCTTGCCCGTCGAGCCCCGCACGACAAGCTGCGGGGTATATTCGATTTTGTTGACAAATGGAACGGGAAGCGCGGACGGGGCCGGGCGGGAGGTCACCATGTCCACGGC
>CALVTV010000003.1 GCA_944363005.1 uncultured Clostridia bacterium
GGCAAGCGATATTTCCCTTAAAAGTTCGGCGGCGTACAGACCCAGATCACCGTCGCCGGCGTCTTTCCCTCATTCTTGAGGTAATGCGTCATCGACGGCTTGTAGGAAAAACTGTCGCCCTTGCGCACGCGATATTTTTTCTCCCCCAGCACCAGTTTGACGCTGCCGGAGAGCACATGGCCAAACTCCTCGCCCATATGCGGCAGGTCCTCCTCCGTAGAGGCGCCGGGCTCCAGCGTCACCAGAATCGGCTCGATGTCCTTTTTCTGCGCGTTGGGAATCAGCCAGTGGATCGTGACCCCGTCGTCCGTCTCCTTGATGAACACGTCCTCCTTGCGGCAGACGGGATTGTCCCCCTGTTCGTCGGAGAAGAATTCATGGAACGAGGACCCCAGCGTGGTGAGGATGTCCTCGAGCGTGGAGAGCGAGGGCGAGGTCTGGTTGCTCTCCAGTTGGGAAATGAATCCCTTGGACAGCTCACAGCGGTCGGCCAGCTCCTGCTGTGTGAGGTTGTTCTTCTGGCGAAGATTTCTGAGCTTTTCCCCGATGTTGATTTCCACCGTTTCACCCCTTCAAGTTTGGTCATACAAAACTTCATGATTAACACAGCGATACAGATTAAACCACAATTTTCTCCCGCTGTCAAGCATTTTTCGCAAAAAAACGACGCGAAACGCAAAAACGTTCATTTTCCCGTTTCCGCGCCCCGCGTCATTCTACATTTTTCAGTTATTACTTGATTCTTTCGTTTTCAAAATTTCAACATACAATTTACTTTTCCTAAACATCCATCTACGCAATCAAACGCCGGGTTTACAATTCGCAAACCCGCGCTCAGCGCAGTCTGCGCTCCAGCGTTTCGGGATTGTATGCCGCGGCAAGCGCCGTCTGCCGGGAAATGCTCCCCCCGCGCACCATCGCCGCCAGGCTTTGATCCATCGTCATCATCCCCTGCATGCCGCCGGCCGCCATGGTGTTTTCGATCTGGAACGTCTTGCCTTCGCGAATCAGGTTCGCGATCGCGGGCGTGACGACCATCACCTCAAAGGCGGGAATCAGTTCGCCGCTGAGCGTCTGCACCAGCTGCTGGCTGACCACCGCGCGAAGCACCGTCGCCAGCTGCACGCGCACCTGCTGCTGCGCATTCGCCGGGAATACGTCCACAATGCGGTCGATGGACTTGGCCGCGCCCTGCGTATGCAGCGAGGAGAAGAGCAGATGCCCCGTCTCCGCGGCGGTCAGCGCGGTGGCAATCGTGTCGTAATCGCGCATTTCGCCGAGCATGATCACGTCTGGCGCCTGACGCAGCGCCGCGCGCAGGGCCACGGAAAAGCTCTGGGAATCGCTGTGCATCTCGCGTTGGGAAACGATGCATCCCTTGTGCCGGTGCAGGTATTCGATGGGGTCCTCCAGCGTGATGATATGCCCCTGCCGCTCGCGGTTGATCCGGTCAATCAGGCAGGCCAGGGTCGTGCTCTTGCCGCTGCCCGCGGCCCCCGTGACGAGCACCATACCGCTGACCGTGTTGTACAGGTTCATCACGGCATCCGGAATGCCGAGCTTGGCCGGGTCCGGCAGTTCAAAGCGAACCACCCGCAACACAGCCGCCAGTGAACTGCGCTGCATGTATGCGCAGCAGCGGAAACGGCCCACCCCCGGCAGGGAAAAGGAGAAATCGTCGTCGCCGTTTTCAAGAAGGTTGCGGATCGGGCGCCCCTTTGTCAGCCCATAGATCCCCCGCAAGAGCTCCTCGCTCTGCTCCGGCGTGATCCGCTCCTCCGTCACGTTTTCAAACCGGCAGCCCACGCGCACGCGAATGCACGCGCCGGGAACGATATAGATGTCGCTGGCACTGCTCTGCGCGCTCTCGCGCAGAATCGCTTCAAGATCCTTCATCGCTTGCACCTCTCTCTTCGTTGTATTGTATCACAGCCGGTACGCGCTTGCAACGGAAAACACCACGGGCATAAAAAACGGGCGACGCCATGACCGCGCCACCCGTTTCCATCTTTCGCTTGCGTGCGGCACCCTCGCCGCCGCATTTTGTCCCTTACTTGTTCTCCGTCCAGTACAGTGCGCGCGTCACAGGGGCTTCCCCGGTCGCCACGCCGCTCTTGTAATACTGATCGTCCGCCGGCAGAGAAATGCCTTCGCCCACCAGATAGAACGTCAGAATATCGCCCACCTCTGCATCGGCGCTCTGGTCGAGCACCACCCAAAGGGGCTGCGTCCACACGCCAGTCGCCGGATTGTCGATGCAAACCAGCGCGCAGGGGCTGCCGTTGTAGTCGGCAAACTCCATCACCCGGCCGCGCTCGATGAACTGCTTGCCCTGATATGCCGCCGGATCGGCGACCACGCTGTCGTAATCGATCTCGATCATCTTCAGGCGGAAATTGGCAATCCATTCCTTCTGCGTCAGCTCGCGGGTCAGGGTCACCTGCGTGGAGCCGTCCTTAAAGCCGTCGGCCTGCGCGGTGAGCGTATACGTGTGGGCGCCTTCGCTGTCGATGTTCAGGCGCACGCTGAAGGCGCCGTTCCGGTTGGCTGTCACGTTGGTCTTGAAGCCCTCCGTCTCGACGTACACCTTGGCGTCGGCCTCCGTTTCGCCGCGCAACACGACGGTACTGCCGGTGAACGTCGTCTCCTCCGGTTCGGTGACGGCGATGTTCGCCACGGGCATCTCATAGCGCAGGGAGAACATCCGCTCGGCGGTATCGGTCGAAACCACCAGCGCGAGCTCGCCCTCCTGCGGCAGCTTGACGCGCAGGGAGAACGTGCCGTCCTTCTTGGCCGTCGTCTTGCCCAGGCTTTCCCCATTCAGGCGCACCGTTACCTCCTGGGAGGCATCCACGGTGCCGGTGAGCGCCAAATCGGCGGAATTGGTAAAGGCAGGCACGCCTTCCACCGTCATTTCGCCCTCTGTCCCAACCGCTTGCGCAACGCCTGCCGTCGGCACGGGCGTGGGTTCGGGCGTTGCCGTGGGCGCGGGCGTGGGGCTCGGCGTCGGCTGCGTCACGCTGCTCAGGAAGTGAAGGCCGGAGAGCACGCGCTCCATGCGCGCATCATCCTCCAGGCTGGGCACGCGGCCCACAACGGTCTGCGTGAGCAGGCAGACGCGCCCCAGATGCAGCGTCGCGTAACGCAGCGTGTAGACCTGTACCGTGCCGTACATGGAGGAAGCCGTCAGCCGCACACACTGCGGTTCGGTCTTCGTCCATTCGCACGTTTCATACAGGCCGCTCTCGGAAAACTGCGCCAGGAACGCTTCCCGCTGCGCATCCGACATCTCGTCCATATCCTGCACACCGGCAAACTCTCCCGCGTCCACTACGCTCACGGCGATCTGGCCGCCATCGTCCGGGATCACCTCCATGACAATCCCGGAGGCGATATAGCTGGAGAGCACGGCATCGGCCGTCGTCCCCAGCGAGGCGATCAGCTCCTGATGCTCGCCGAGGTTCGTCTGCGTGAGCACCGTCTCGCCCTCCTGCTGCGTGTAGCGCAGGCCTTCGTACGGAAAGACATAGGTCGCATCCTGTGCCACGCCCTGCGCCCCGACCGTCAGCAGACAGGCCAGCAGGCACGCGGCTCCCAAACGCTTATTCATCATCAAAACCCCCTTCGTGGGACAGGTATCGACTCTGATTATACCATACCTTACCGCTCTTTTACAAGCCATCCTTCTCCTGCCAATACGCCCAGCGCAACGCAGAGCATGATGTTCATCGGGGTCATGGCCCCCAGCGGCGCACTCTCCATCAAGCCGGTCACCAGCGCCGCAACGGCCAATCCGCCCAACCCATGCGCACCGGCAAAGCCCCTGCCGCTCTGCGCAAAGAAGGCGTGATGCACCGGGCGCAAAATGACCACAAAAAACGCGCAGAGCAACCCAAATCCGATGAGTCCGAAATCGGCGATATACTGCAAATACGTATTGTGTACGGCAATAGCCTCCGCGCCCGTCTGCTGAGCAATTTGGCTTCCCGTGCGTCCCACGCCGTTGCCGATGAGCAGATAGCGAGGATTCTCCCGCCAAAGCGCAAAGAGATTCTTCCAAATGGTTGTGCGTCCCGTGAACGTAGCCTCTCCTTCATCGCGCACCAGATGTACCGGCGCAGGAGTGGGTTGTATCGTCTCCTCTGCCGCTGCAGAAGCCACAATGACCGGTTCTCCGTTGTAGTGTGCGACAGCCGCCTCCGTGAGTTGTCCCGCAACGGCATAGCCTCCAATCAAAACGGCCAAACCGCATGCCACACCGGCGCCATGACGCACGAGCGCGCGCGCCTTCACCCGTGTGCATACCGCCCCATACGCACTGACTGCCAGGCCTACCAGCATTGCAATGCGCGCCGTGCGGCTCTGCGTCAGCACGACAACGAGGCACATCAACACCGCAGGCACCACAAAGGCCAGCTTCGCCAGCATATGCTTGCGGCGGGCAGCGCCCGTCACGCAAAGCATCAACAGCATCAAGGCGATCATGCCCGTAATGTTATAATGCAAGCCGGCATACAGTCCGCCCCGATAAACGCCAAATCCATTAGGCCCGAACTCCATGCCGAATACCTGCGTCGTTGCCACGCAGTAAAGCAGCGCAATGCCCAGCCCCAAAGAGAATACCGCCGCAAGAATACAAAGCCCGTCCAGTGCCCGCGCCCGATACTCGGGCTCCTGTTCGCGCAACAGGGCATAAATGCCGAAATAGGCGACGGTATATTCATGCCAGCTCGTCACATTATTGAACGGTATCCCAAAGCGCAGCGCGAACGGGACAATGATCCAGAGCAAAAGCAAGGCAAGAATACTCGTATCCAGCGCAACAAGCCGTTTCTGCCGGGCACGCATGAGTCGCGAAACCCAAAGCACCGCTCCCCACGGAATAATAACGTAGCTGCTGATCAAGCTCACCGGCTCACGATACCATGTGAACATCTGAGACGGGGAAAAACCCGCAAGCACAAATGCGAAGAAAGCAAACACGCCCACATTGCCGACAAGAGCCAGCAGCAGTTGCTGCACCCTCATTGTGATTTTTTCGATCATTCAAGTCCCTCCGCTTTTCCCTTTGGGTCATATTCCAGGTTTAATGCAGCGCTTTTCCGGCTTTTTTCTGCCCGGAACACGCCTGCAACGATACCAGACCGCAAGAAAAAGGGCAGGAGGATTACTCCTCGCCGCCCTGTTCAGTCACGGTTTCCTGCGCGCCCAGCTGCTGGCCACCCTCCGGCTTGGGGCCGCGGGAGCCACGGCGGCGGCCACGTCCTCCCCGGCGGGTGCCGGACGGCTTCTGCTCGCCCTT
>CALVTV010000004.1 GCA_944363005.1 uncultured Clostridia bacterium
CGAAATTATATATACACCCCTTGGATGAAGCACAATCACTGCTGTTGATTGACAAATTGCTTTTTGGCGTAGAAGATGATAAGGCAAAAGAGACCATCCTAACGTTCATGGATGTCAATAAAGGCTACAAGGAAAAGCTGGAAACCGCCCAGCGCCGGATGGAAGAGGCCAAGGCCAAGATGGAAAAGGAAAAGGATGCCGCTCAGACTGCTACTCAGGAAGTGACCGACCTGCTGTCCTGGGCGGACACCTTCGACGAGGCCAACGCTGAGACCAAGCACATGATCATCGCCCGGCTGGTGGAGCGGATCGAGATCAACCACGATTACGAGGTTGAGATTAAGTTCCGCATCAGCGTCGAGCAGTACATGCGAATCGCGGCATAAGGACAGACGAAGAGACTCCCGCAGGGTGATGAGCCTTGCGGGAGTCTTTTGGGTTACTGGAACGAGGCGTCAATCAATGTACCATCAATGGCGTTGATTAAAGCATATCGTTCATATCCCTGTTGGGATGCCTTCTGATCTTGGTAAACAATCGCCCAGGTTGGGACAAACACCATGCCAGTTTCAGCATTGGCAGCACGCACAGGTTCATAAGTCAGAATAACTCGCAGGATTGTAACCGTTTGTTCATCCGTCCCATAACGTGACTGATTGATTTCTTTGTTGAATTTGGCAATTGCTTCTTCATGAGGAATCAGTTTTTTCTGGGACTCAACGGGTTCGCCCATATTAAACTGATTGCGAAGATGCGCAAATACGATACCACGGCTATTCACGAAGAACTGCAATCCGTAACGTCCTTCCGCATCTGAAGCATCGATCTGAGCAGGTCGATACACGAGATAGAATCCTTCCTCGCTTGCAGGGATGGCGCTATAGTCGTAAGGCACCCGGTCACTATTTGTCGTTAGTTCACCGTCTACAATGGCTTTTTCATAAATGGCACCCATGGTCTGAATACGGTCAAGACTCATGTCAAGCATATACTCACAAGTATAATGATTGCAATCAAGACCCAACTGCGTGATTAACGTTTCAGCTTGTCTCTGAGCATCTTCCAGTGAAATACCAGTCAGTTCAGTCTTCTCCAGATTAAATTCTCCACGATGACCTTCCCAATTCCTGACCCAGATAATCCGAACGATTGCACCTGAGTAAGACTCGGATTGGTGACTATCGTGATATTCATCATAAAACAGTGCTTCCGGAGCGGCAGACAGGATGGCATGATCATTGAACTCAATAAAGTCCGTTCCCGCACCGGTTGCAATGCCGGTCGCGTTGAACCATTCCGGATCAATGTCCTTCGTGAAATCTGTCTCGATGGCCTGATATACTGGCATCATGCCGGATTCCTGATACTCTGCTGAGGTAATCAGTTCATATCCGCTGTCCGTCAGAACAGTCACATTCGATGTAGCAATATCAGGCGATTCACTTGGATTGCTCATAAAGACAGGGGTGCAGGAGATCGTCCAGGAGTGCCTCTGTTGTGTCCCATCGACGGGCATGCCCTTTTCATCAATTTGTTCAACAATGCTCTCCATCTGAATCTGATAAGTTGTTCCCTCGTTTACGACAAAGCCATCAGAAGCTTCAAAGGAGTAGGTCAACGATCCATCTTCGTTGGCAACATCATAAAACCCCATGGTTCCGGGCATCAGCATGGTTCCTTCATCGACGCCGATCTTCAATGGCATGGATTTAGCTGTCAGCATCCGCCCTCCGGTTTCTTTTGCTTTGGCGATGAGGGCCTGCGTTCCTTCATCCAGGGTAAAATCCTCCTCCTGAAGCATAGCTATTGCTTCAACTGAATCCATTGGTAAGAGTATGTCCGCTTCGTGAACAGGACGTACTGTTCCAACACCATATAAGCCTCGATCCCGATAAACAATCTCATCAAGACTGATAACGACATCACCAACTGTCACGGATTCACCAATCTGCGCAATTTTCCCCTCCTGAAGTCGCGCGCCAAGTTCATGATTCCAATGCTGACCAAAGAACTCAGCTACCTGGGAAGAAAACAAAGCATATGCGGTTCCCATCACGGCAAGTATTCCTACAATGCTCAATACCAGAGCAAGTGAAATTTTCCTTTTCACAGGTTCTTCTCCTTTCGCGTTTGCAAGAACCCGCTGCGTAAGCCATGGATCTTCCTGCACATGCGATAAAGAATTACTGACTGCTTTCTGGACTCTTTCCTGTTCCTCATGCAGGTTCATGATCATCACTTCCTTCCAAAGCAAAGCGCAGTTTTTTTCTTGCACGGTTTAGCCTGCTGCCGACGGCCTGCCGGGAAATGCCCAGGACATCGGCAGCTTCTTCATATGTCAATCCTTGCAGCCAACAGAGCAACGCCACTTCTCTCAGCTTAATTGGAAGATTCATGATTTCTTCTGTAATCTCGTCGTCTTCCTTGTCAACCGGAGCCTGTCTCTCTGAAAGCTTATCCAGCGTAATGGAACGATCTACGTGCTTGAACCATCCTGACCGATATACATTTTTGCAGCAGTTGATCGCGATTCGCGTCAGCCATGTCTTCTCAGATGATTCGGCTCGGAATTTGTCCAGGTTCCGATACGCATTGATGAAAGTCTCCTGTACCGCGTCCTTTGCCAATTCTTCATCATGGAGATACATGATGCACATTCGAAGCAGGGGAAGCTGGTACAGGGTTACCATGTGCTCAATTCTTTCTTCTTTACTGTCCGGGCCCTTGACAGTGTTCATGGCAACCTCACCACCTTTCACCTATTAGACACAGGGAACTCTGGAAAACGCAACATCAGAGGAAAAATTATTTTCGAGGTGGCTTTTTCGATGCCACCCCATTGTTATACACGATTTCCGGCCCTTAAGCCACACCGATTTCTATCACATCGTTCACCTCGACACAAAGTGCCTGTCACTTGAGCCACACCGACGCGTGTATCTCAAGAGGCAGGCACTTTGTTATGCAGGACGGTGAACACCCCGGATTTTGAACACCCCTCCGGGCAGGGGGGGAGAATGTATCGTTCGGAAATCATCTGTTTTTTGATGTGAACGGCGTGATGGATTCCGTTCATTTCAGCTCGCCAAAATGAACATATCGGCCTCCCGGGAAAATGAAAAACCCTCGAAAACGTAGTGTTTTCAAGGGTTTGTGGTGGTCGCAACAGGACTCGAACCTGTGACCCCATCGATGTGAACGATGTGCTCTACCAACTGAGCCATGCGACCTTTTCAATTCCGAAGCGCCGGGGATAAAGACCGCATCGCGCTTCAACGGAAATTATTATAGCACGATGCGGCCTCTGTGTCAACCCCATTTTTCACTTTTTGTTACATCGCGGCTTCGAAGGCGTCGAAGAACTCCGGGCAGCTCCATCCGCCGCAGCCCGTCAGCATGTCGCCGGATACGCCCAGCTCCAGCTGCACGCCGCTTTGCAGCGTGATCACCAGCTTCTGGCTGCCCATCGCGGCATCGGCCTGCACCAGCACGGCGTTGTCAAGCAGCGCGTCCATCACGCCGTTGGCCTTCTCGCCCGTCACGGCGCCCACGCCCGAAAGCTCCAGCGCCTCGACCTTGCCGCGCACGTCCAGCGTGTCCTCGATGCCCTGCCCGCCCGGGCCGCGGCCCGCGTAGCTCACCCGCTGGAACAGCCGCATCGCGCCGTTCACCTCGGCGGCCACGGCGGTTTTGCTGCTCAGTCCGCTCACGGCGTACACCTGCGCGCCCTCCGCAGTCACGTTGGACAGGCCCGCGGCAAGCGCGTCGTCGCCCGCCAGCGACGGCTGATCCGTCACGCCCGCGATGCTGCCCACGGCCTCGCCCAGCATGGCGCTGTCCACGGCCTCAGGGTACTTGAGCATGCGGTATACGCCGCCGTCCACCGCGACCAGCGGAATGTCGCCCGTGCCGTCTTCAAACAGGCTATCGTCGCTCGTGTTCACCGAAGCGCGCACCATCGCGCCCGGCACAAGCGCGGCCATCGCGGTTCCGCCGGAGAGCGCGCCGCCGTCGCCCGCGGCAATCGTGCTGATCTGCACGGCATCGGGCGCATCCGTCGTGCGCACCGCGTGCGTCACGCTCACGGCATCGGGCCGCGAGGTCACAAGCCCTACGCACAAAAGCGCAGCCGCCGCGCAGCACACAGCCGGCGCAAACGCGCGCACCGGCGTCTTTCTCACCTTCAGCGCGTCCGCAGCCAGCCGGATTCGCCGTTTCATATCGTCGTCAGCGTGCAGCCCGGCTAACATTTCATTTGCAATCGGCTCGAGGTTTTCGAGCGCATTGATCTTACTCACCGGTTGCTTCCTCCTTCAACAGAACTTCCAATTTCCTCCTCGCGCGGGACAGGCGGCTTGAAATCGTGCCCTCCGGCAAGCCGAGCATCTCGGCGATCTCGGCGATGCCCAAGCCCTGATAGTAGTGCAGCAGAATCGTCTCGCGGAATTGCGCGGGCAGCTTGTGCACGGCGCGCATGATCTCGGCCTTCTCCTCGCGCCGCTCGATGTCGTCCTGCGCGGGAATGATATCCAGCGCGGGCGAGCCGAGCACCACGCGCTTGAGCCACGCGCCGCGCCACAGATCGCGGCAGCAGTTGACCGTCACGCGGAGCAGCCATGCCTTTTCCTTGCCCGGCTCAATCAGCTCGCCGTGCATATACAGCTTCACGAACACGTCCTGGCAGACGTCCTCCGCCTTATGCCTGTCTGCGAGGTAAAAATACGCCATGCGCAGCACGTCGTCGGCATATTGCGCATAGAGCCGCTCAAACTGCTCGTTGAACGTCTCCTTACGCACGTCCTGTTCCAACCCTTTCACTTCCTACCTCTATGGATGATAACGAATGAGCGCGCCGTTTTCATCCTCGTTTTCAAAAAAATTTTGCAGAGTTATTATACCCGATTTCGCGCCCGAACGCAACCGGCCCGGCGCGCGCGCATCGCCCATGCCGAAAGTTTACAGCGCGTGAAAATCCTGCATCATGCAGGCAAAAGGCACCCGCTTCCCGCCGGTTTTCTGCCGCGCGAAAAGCGGATGCCGTCTATGCCGTTGTCACGCGCACGCCGCTGTCAGAAGCTGCGTCCGCCGCCGCCTCCGCGCGAGCTGCCTCCGCCGAAGCTGCC
>CALVTV010000005.1 GCA_944363005.1 uncultured Clostridia bacterium
ACGGAGTATCACGCCAAGGAGCTGGCGGGCAAAGAGGCCGTCTTCCACGTGAAGGTCAACGGCATCACCGCTACGGAACTGCCGGCGCTCGACGACGATTTTGCCAAGGACATCAGCGAGTTTGATACGCTGGACGAATACAAGGCGGACATTCGGTCCAAACTGGTGGCTCAGGCTGCCGAGCGCGACGAGAACGCCTTTACCAATGCGGTGATCGAGAAGGTCATGGATAACGCGACTGTGGAGATCCCCGAGGCGATGATTGAGCGCCAGATCGACTCCATGATGCGCGACTTTGAGTATCGCCTGCGCGCGCAGGGCCTCAAGCTGGCTGACTTCATGAAGTACACCGGCCAGGATGAGAAGGCATTCCGCGCCAACTACCGCGACCAGGCCGAGAAGAGCGTCAAGGCGCATCTGGTGCTGGAGGCCGTGGAGAACGCGGAGAACTTCGAGGTTTCGGACGAGGAGATCGACGCGCAGATTGCCAAGTTTGCGCCGCAGACCGGCAAGAGCGTTGAGGAGCTCAAGAAGACCTTCTCCGAAAGTGATCTGGAGTACTTCAAGGCTGACGCCATCCGCGACAAGGCCGTCAAGTTCCTGACGGACAACGCTGTGGCCGAAGCTTGAGATTCATCGGGCATAAGGAGGCACGTGCATTGCACAACTACTTTGAGCCGAGCGTCATTGAAAAGACGCCCTATGGCGAACGGTCTTATGACGTCTATTCGCGGCTGCTCAAGGACCGCGTCGTGTTCCTGCGCGGCGAGGTCAACGAGGCGCTTGCCAACAGCATCGTCGCTCAGCTGCTCTTCCTGGAGATGGAGGACCCGGATGCGGAGATCTCCATGTACATCAACAGCCCGGGCGGCAGTGTGACCGACGGCATGGCCATCTTCGATACGATGCGCTACGTCAAGCCCAAGATCCGCACGGTCTGCCTGGGCATGGCCGCGTCCATGGGCGCGTTCCTGCTGATGGCGGGCGAGCCGGGCATGCGCTTGGCCTTGCCCAATAGCGAGGTCATGATCCATCAGCCCAGCGGCGGAGCAAGCGGTCAGGCGACGGACGTTCAGCTGCACGCCGAGTGGCTGCTGCGCACCAAGAAGAAGATGAACACGCTGATGAGCGAGATGACCCACCAGCCGCTTGAGAAGATCGAGCGGGACGTGGAGCGCGATTATTTCATGACCGCGCAGGAAGCGCTCGCTTACGGGATCATCGATCAGATCTATCAGCCGCGTCAGAAGTAAGTCCCCCGGCTCTGCGGCGTTCGCAGAGCCATTCGCCAATATCGAATCGATCAAAGTCTGAGGTGTGACATGCCAAGAGATAAGGACGAAACCAGGCAGCCGCGCGTGGCGCGCTGCTCCTTCTGCGACAAGACGCAGGATCAGGTTCGCCGCATCATCGCGGGCAACGTCGTGTATATCTGCGACGAGTGCATCGCGCTGTGTCAGGAGATCATCGCGGATGATCTGGGCAGCGCGCCCAGCCAGG
Organism: uncultured Clostridia bacterium; assembly: GCA_944363005.1. Classification (GTDB taxonomy): domain Bacteria; phylum Bacillota; class Clostridia; order Christensenellales; family Aristaeellaceae; genus Ventricola. Next base: position 1,501 of record CALVTV010000005.1, read on the forward strand.
AGCCGCAGAATCTGCCCAAGCCCACGGAAATCAAGGCGGTGCTCGATGAGTACGTCATCGGTCAGGAAAAGGCCAAGCGCGCGCTCGCTGTTGCCGTCTACAACCACTACAAGCGGATCAACATGCCCAAGAAGCGCGGGGATGTCGAGCTGCAAAAGTCCAACATCGTGATGGTTGGCCCCACCGGCTGCGGCAAGACATTCCTGGCGCAGTCGCTGGCCAAGATCCTCAAGGTTCCCTTTGCCATCGCGGACGCGACGAGCCTGACGGAAGCGGGCTATGTTGGCGAGGATGTGGAAAACATCCTGCTTCGCCTGATCCAGAATGCGGATTACGACATTCAGGCGGCGCAGCGGGGCATCATCTACATCGATGAAATCGACAAGATTGCCCGCAAGAGCGAGAACCCCTCGATTACCCGCGATGTCTCCGGCGAGGGCGTGCAACAGGCCCTGCTCAAGATCATCGAGGGCACGGTGGCCAGCGTGCCGCCGCAGGGCGGACGCAAGCACCCGCATCAGGAGTTCATTCAGATCGACACCACGAACATCCTCTTCATCTGCGGCGGCGCGTTCGATGGCATCGACAAGATCATCGAAAAGCGCTCCGGCAGCGGATCGATGGGCTTTGGCAGCGAGGTCAAGAGCCGGGAGAAGAAGAATGTGGGCCAGGTGCTGGCGGACATCCGCCCGGAGGATCTGCTCAAGTTCGGCCTGATTCCCGAGTTTGTCGGCCGTTTGCCGATCATCGTCACGCTCGATAATCTGGATGAAGACGCGCTTGTGCGCATCCTGACGGAGCCGCGCAACGCGCTGGTTCGCCAGTACAAGAAGCTGGTGGAGCTCGACGGTGTGGAGCTTGACTTTGAGGACGCGGCGCTCAAGGCCATCGCGGCCAAGGCCATTGCCCGCAAGAGCGGTGCACGCGGCCTGCGCGCGATCATCGAGGACGCGCTGCTGGATACGATGTTTGAATTGCCCGTGCGCAACGACATCAGCCGCGTGGTCGTGACCGAGAAGACGATCACCGACCGCGAAGCGCCCACGCTGGTGCCGGGTGAACCCAAGCGCAAGCTGCCCAGCGGCAAGACACGCAGGGATGCGGACAGCGCGGCCAACCGGCGCCCGTCGGTTTCCTGAATGCAAACAAGACGAAGGGGGAATCTCCTCTTCGTCTTTCTTTTTGCCAGGCAAGCATGCGTTCCCTGCGTGGGACTTGCCTTCTTTATTTCATCAACCTGAAACATTTCGACGCAGGTGGCTTTTTTGAACCGAATCGCAAAAGTTGCAGCTTCAACCGGCGAGAGGAATTGCGCAGTTCAGAGGTCATGGTGGACTTTGATGTTTTTGGACAATGAGAAAAGAAATCAAAAGCCAAACTTTGCGCGGCGAATTCGACCGTATTTTGCAATTATTACGGGAAACGATTGGTCAGGCGCAATCTGTTGAAAAATGATGAACATTCATGTATAATGGGTACACTCCGGCCTGAAGTGCTTGCATAGGGGCTGGGGAAAGGAGGACCCCACATTTGGCCAATACGAAAAAGAAACGTACACAGCCGGTGAGCCTGCCGATGCTTCCGCTTCGCGGGCTGATGGTTTTTCCGCACATGGTGCTTCATTTTGATGTCGGCCGCAAGAAGTCCGTCGCCGCGCTGGAGCAGGCGATGCTCGGCGATCAGCGCATTTTCCTCGTTGCCCAGCGTGACGTGGACGTCGATGATCCCGGCGTGGACGATATCTATCACGTGGGTACCATTGCGCAAATCAAGCAGGTGCTCAAGCTCCCGGGGGATAACATCCGCGTACTCGTGGAGGGCAAGAGCCGCGCCATTTTGCGCGCGGTCACCCAGGAGGAGCCGCATTTCGAGGGGGCGCTCGACGAACTGATCCCCGCAGCCGTCCCGGTTTCCATCGAAACGGACGCCCTGTTGCGCACAGCGCACACCTATTTTGAAGAATATTGCAAGATGAGCGGACGCATCTCCGGGGAGACGATGCAGTCCGTATTGGAGATCGAAGAGCCGGGACAGCTGGCGGACGTGATCGCGGCCAACGTGCTGCAAAAGGTCGACGACCGCCAGCAGGTGCTCGAGGAGTTTGACGATCTGACGAGGCTGGAATCTGTCTGCGCAATTCTGGTGCGCGAGACGGAGCTCGCGGGCGTAGAGAAAAAAGTCCAGGCCCGCGTGCGCAAGCAGATTGAACAAAATCAGAAGGATTACTATCTGCGCGAGCAGATCAAGGCCATTCAGACGGAGCTGGGCGACAAGGATGCCACCGACGTCGAGGACCTGCGCGAGCGCCTCGCGAAGACGCCCATGAACGACGAGGCGCGCGAGAAGGCAAGCCGTGAACTGGAGCGCCTGTCCCGCATGGCGCCCGGCAGCCCGGAAATCGGCGTCAGCCGCACGTATATCGAGTGGCTGCTCGATTTGCCCTGGGGCAAGCTCACGCCGGACAACCTGGACCTCAAGCGTGCGCGCCGCGTGCTCAGCGAGGACCACTATGGCCTTGACGAGGTCAAGGAGCGCGTGGTGGAGTACCTGGCGGTCTGCCGCATTAAAAACAACATGAAGGGCCCGATTCTCTGCTTCGTCGGCCCGCCCGGAGTGGGCAAGACGTCGATTGCCAAGTCGATCGCCCGTGCCCTGGGCCGCAAATTCGTGCAGATGTCGCTGGGCGGCGTGCGCGATGAGGCGGAAATTCGCGGCCATCGCCGTACGTACATCGGCGCGATTCCGGGCCGGATTATCTCTTCCATTAAGCAGGCGGGTACGATGAATCCCGTGTTCCTCTTTGACGAGATCGACAAGATGGCATCCGACGTGCGCGGCGATCCGGCCAGCGCGATGCTGGAAGTGCTCGACAGCGCGCAGAACAATGCGTTCCGCGACCACTACCTGGAAGCGCCGTTCGATCTGTCCAGCGTGATGTTCATCACGACCGCCAATTCCGTGGACACCATCCCGCGGCCGCTGCTCGACCGCATGGAGGTGATCGAGGTCAGCGGCTACACCGAGGACGAGAAGCTCAATATTGCCAAGCGCCATCTGTTGCCCGGACAAATCGCGGAACACGGCCTTGCGGCGCGCTCGGTGCGCATCAGCGACAAGGTCATGCGCAGTCTGATTCAGGGGTATACCCGGGAGGCGGGTGTGCGCACGCTTCAGCGGACGATCGGCAAGGTGGTGCGCAAGAGCGCCGTGCAGATGCTCGACGAGGACGTGGAGAATGTGACGGTGACGGCGGAAAAGCTGACGGAATTCCTCGGCGCGCCGCGCTATCACTACGAAAAGGCTGGCAAAAAGCCGGAGGTTGGCGTGGTCAACGGATTGGCTTATACCGTTGTCGGCGGCGATACGCTTCAGATTGAGACGACGACCATGCCGGGAACCGGCGCGCTGGAGCTGACCGGCAGCCTGGGCGACGTGATGAAGGAGAGCGCCCGCGCGGCGAAGTCCTATGTGCGCGCGCACGCAGCGGAACTGGGGATCGATCCGGAGTTTTACAAGACGCTGGACATCCACATCCACGTGCCGGAAGGCGCTGTGCCCAAGGACGGCCCGAGCGCAGGCGTGACGATGACCACGGCGCTGGTGTCCGCGCTGACGGGCATTGCTGTGCGCCAGAACGTGGCCATGACCGGTGAAATCACGCTGCGCGGCCGGGTACTGCCCATCGGCGGCCTCAAGGAGAAGCTGCTGGCGGCGCACCGCGCGGGCATCGATACGGTGCTCATTCCGAAGGAAAACGTGAAGGATCTGGAGCAGGTGCCGGAAAATGTGCGCGAAGCCATCCGGATTGTGCCGGTCGAAGATGTGCGCGAGGTGCTCTTGCAGGCCCTGTGCGATGCGCCGAAGGCCAGAGAGTCCGTCAAGGCGGAAAGCGTGCTCTCTCCCCAGATTATGCCCGGCACGGCGGAACACGCCTCCGGTTTACACGCCTGAAACGCAAAGAGGAGACACAGATGATTGTCAAACGCGCGGATTTTATCACGTCGATGAAGGAGTACGGCGAGTTTGCCACGAAAGGTTGTCCGGAAGTGGCGTTTGCGGGGAAGAGCAACGTCGGCAAGTCGTCGATGATCAACAAGCTCACCAACCGCAGCAAATTGGCCCGCACCAGCTCCACCCCCGGCAAGACCCGGCTGATCAACGTCTTTCAGCTCAACAGCGAGATCAACCTGATCGATCTGCCGGGCTATGGGTTTGCCAAGGTGAGCAAAGAGGAGAAGCTCTCCTGGGGCAAGATGATGCAGAACAATTTTGCTACCACGCAGGACATGTGCCACGTGTTTCATCTGGTGGACATTCGCCATGAGCCGAGCGTGGAGGACTGCGAGATGAATGTGTTTCTGCGGCAGGCCGGCATCCCGTTCACCGTCGTGGCGACCAAGGCGGACAAGATCAGCCGCGGCGCGCGGCTCAAATACATCGCCCCGATTTGCCGGGCGCTGGCAGTTCAGCCCTGGCAGGTGATCCCGTTCTCTTCCGAGGACGGGACGGGGCGCGACGCGCTGCTGGAGAAGATCGAGGAAGTCTGCTATCAGGAGATCGAAGAACCGGAAAACTGATACAAGCGACTGCGGCAGCCCGTGCGGAAGGCATGGGCTGTCGCGGCTTTTTTGTTGTACGGTCTTTCAGAAGAAAAGGCGCGAGCAGAGGGCGGCGAACCGTCTATTTAAAGCGGGACATAAAAAACCTCCCCTTGCCGCGGCAAGGGGAGAATCACTCAGCGCAGATAGCGCTTTTTCGGGGGCTTGATGTTGGGCGCCTTGGCTCTCTTCTTCCGGTGTTTTTTAATGAAGCGGAAGAGCAGAATGAGCGCAATCAAGACGAGCGCCGGGGGCACAAAGTAGTCCGCGGAGAACCTGGGCCAGGGGTTTTCGTCCGAAGCGGTATAGGCTTCGATTTGTTCGAGCGTCGGCGGCGCATTCTCGCGGGCGGCAACGGAGCGCGTGGCGACCAGTTCATAGTCGGCTGTCGTGCCATCCTCGGCGTAGAAGGTGAGAATGCCCATCACGTCTCCGATGTTGATCGGCGCGCGGAATTCGCGTGTCCATTGGATGACGGAAACCTGGTTGAAATTCTCGCGCAACAGGTCGATCTTTTCCTGGTTGCCGATGATCGTCATGTCCCGCGTTTCATCGACGGCGCGAATGCCGAGCGTCAGTTCGCCGTGCTGCGCGTCGTCCAGAGAGAAGCCGGAAATATCAATGACCCGCGGATCTTCCGCGTAGAGCGACTCCGGACTGATGGATGCGATCTGCGTAAAGCCGTATTCGAAGAGTTTTTTGGTGTCGGTCCAGCGTCCTGAACGGGAAGTATAGAGCACAACGGAGATCAGTTCGATATTTCCGCGCTCAGCGGAACCGACAAAGCAGTAGCCTGCCGCGTTGGTAAAACCCGTCTTGATGCCGGTGGCATCGGCGTAATAGTAATTGTCGTCGGGTTTGAGAATCGATGTACCGCCGACCAGGGTGCGCGCCGGGCGCTTGTTGGTGTCGGGCATCTGGTAGGTGGCCGAGGAGACCATCTGGCGGAAGCGGGAATCCTGCATCGCAACCTGGGCGATGATCGCCAGGTCACGCGCCGTCGAATAGTGATTGACGTCGTGGACGCCGGAGGGGTTTACGAAGTGTGTGTCGGCAGAGCAGCCGAGCATTTGGGCCGTCTCGTTCATCAGGTCGGCAAACGCATCGATACTCCCGCTGAGGTATTCTGCCACGGCGTTGGCCGCCTCGTTGCCGGACATGACCAGCATGGCGGCAATCAGATCCTCCATGGGCACCTCTTCTCCCGCGCTCAGCGGCACGGTCGAATAGGTGGGGGGGACCAGGTCAATCGCATTTTGGGACACGGTGACCACGTCGTTTTCCAGATCGGACATCTGCAGGGCGATGTACGCGGTCAGGATTTTGGTGGTCGAGGCGGGGTAGAGAATCTCGTCCGCATTCTTTTCAAAGAGCACCTCACCGGTAGAGGCCTCAATCAGAATGGCGCTCTTGGCGACGATCATGTCCTCGTCAAGCAATTCGGGATGCGTTTTATCCCAGGGGATGGCGTCGCTGGGCAATTGGGGATCGACCCATACATTCTGTTCGTCTTCGGCAAACGCCGGCGGCGCCAGGGAACCTATACAAAGCGCGATGACGAACATCAGCGCAAGCAGACGATGGGACAAGGGATTTCCTCCATCATGGTATGTTTTAAGCCGGAAGGCCATATCTACATTACTATACCACTTTTTACGGAAAATGTACAGACGGATTCCCCGCGGACAAAGGGAAAAATGCGCGAGATGCCGAAAAGATATTTCGGAAACGACGCATATGAAGAAGAATGTTACAGAACTTGCGAAAAAATATGTCTGACGCCTTGATTTTATGTGGCGCTTTGCGTTACAATAGTCTCATATTGATGATCGTCGCGGATGCTGCTTTCCGCGCGGGGAACGGGGAATGGGAGATGCCGAAGAAGATTTTGTTGGTCGATGACGAACCCTTGATTTTAAAAGGGTTGAAATACTCGCTTGAACAGGACGGATATCAGACGGACTCGGCCATGGACGGCGAGGAAGCGCTTGAAAAATTCTTTGCCGGCGAGTACGACCTGATCCTGTTGGACGTCATGCTTCCGGGGGTGGACGGCATTGAGGTGTGCCAGCGCGTGCGCGAGCGCTCCAATGTGCCGATCATCATGCTCACAGCCAAGGGCGAGGATATGGACAAGATTCTGGGCCTTGAGTATGGCGCGGATGATTACATGACCAAGCCGTTCAACATTCTGGAAGTCAAGGCGCGCATCAAATCCATTTTCCGGCGCAGTGCGCCCGCCGCAGAGGTGGAGGAAAAGCGGATTATTCGCGTGCGCGATCTGGAGGTCAACTGTCAGAACCGCACGGTCGCTCTGGCGGGACGTGCTGTACGGCTTACGGCGAAGGAATTCGATTTGCTTCAGCTGTTCATCACCCATCGCGGCAAAGTATACAGCCGGGAAAGCCTGCTTGAAACGGTCTGGAAGTACGACTACATGGGCGATATGCGCACGGTCGATGTGCATATCCGTCGCCTGCGCGAGAAGATCGAGCGGGATACGTCCAGCCCGGAGTTTATCCTGACAAAATGGGGAGTGGGTTACTATTTCACGGACAAGGATTAACCCGCTGCACTCCGTACGAACCAAAATACTGATCGCCTTCCTGCTGGTCATCGGCGCGTCGTTTTATCTGGTGGCGGCGTCGACGATTCGCATGGTTGGCGATTCTCTTTTTGAGGATACGGTGCGCACGCAGATGACGCACGTGGCGCAGCTCTCCGCGACATTCGGGGAGAGCGAAGCCTCGGCGGATGCGCTGTACCAGCAGCTTTTGGAAGCGGCGCGCCAGAGCGGTGGCCGTCTTTTGATCGTTGATATGGACGGCAAGGTCACGTTTGATACATTCGATGAGCGCTGCGGCACGCGGCTGGGGCTCTCCGAGGTGTTTTCCGTGTTGCGCGGCGAGGCGGACAGCGATTTCGGCTTTCATCAACAGGAGGGAGCGGACCGCAAGCAGGCCGCTTCTGTGCTCGACTGGTTGACTGGCCGCGATCTGAACCAGGTTTGGGTCGGATGCTTTGTGTCCGCGCTTGTGAACGAAGGGCAGCGCGTCGGCGCGCTGGCGCTGATCACCTCCGTGCAGGAAACTGTGGATTCCCTGACGTCGATGCGCGATCAGATGTTGGGCGTCTTTTCCGCCGCGCTTGTGGTGGTGCTTGTGCTGGCGGGGTTCATCTCCCGCATTGTGACCAAACCGGTGAAGGAGCTTTCCGCGGGCATCGAACGCATGAGCAAGGGCGACTACCAGCACCGCGTTCATGTGCCGGGCAAGAGCGAGATGGCGCAGTTGGCCGCTGCGTTCAACCAGATGAGCGAGCAGGTGTATCATCTGGACGAAGCGCGCAATCAGTTTGTTTCCAATGCCTCCCATGAGCTCAAGACGCCTTTGGCGACCATCAAAATCCTGGTGGAGTCGGTGATGTATCAGGAGGACATGGACCCGCAGCTGCGGCGCGAGTTCCTGGGGGACATTGACCGGGAGATCGACCGGCTTTCCTCGGTCGTCGGCGATTTGCTCACGCTCGTTCATATTGACAGCCACAAGCTTCGCCTGCGCCGGGAAATGATGATCTTTGCGGATACGGTGCGCGAGAGCGTGGCGCGGCTTGCGCCGCTGGCCCAAAAGCGCGGGCAGACGATTCAAACCGACATCGCCGATATGTGCGAAATGTTTGCAGATCCGGGGAAGCTGGCGCAGGTCTGCTACAATATCATTGAAAATGCCATCAAGTATACGCCCGATGGGGGAACGATTTCCGTCACCCTGCATCGAATGGGGCGCGACGCCGTCCTGGAAATCAGCGACACGGGCGTTGGCATTCCGCCGGAGGACCTGCCGCACGTTTTTGACCGGTTTTACCGGGTGGACAAGGCGCGTTCGCGCGATACGGGCGGGACGGGACTGGGCCTGTCGATCGTTCAACAGATCGTTCGTCTGCATGCCGGATCGGTCACGGTGGCTTCCAAACCGGGCGAGGGCACGACGTTTACCGTCCAGCTGCCCGTCAAGTGAGGAGGAAACGCATGAAAAAGGCGATTGTGGCTGTGCTGTTGTGCCTGCTTTTTGTCTTTGTCGGGGAACGTCACGTGCGCCTGTATGTGACGCAGCAGATACGGGCGAACTGGCCCGGTGTTCAGCCGACCGCAACGCATCAGACCGAGCTGATCTTCTCCCAGCCGGTCCAGGAGGTGACCGATCAGCTCAAGGTCACGCTGTACTACCGCTATGGCGACACAGACGCGCTGGGCATGGCCTTGCATACGCTGGATCTTGGACGCGAGGAAACCATTGCGCGCAGCATTGTGGATCAATTGGTGGAGGGGCCGGATGCCTCGCATGGCCGGCTGACGGGCGTGTTTCCCCATGGCACACAGGTCATCTCCGTCACAACGCAGGAGAGAACCGTGTTTGTGACGCTCAGTTACGAATTTTTGGGGCAGCCGGATGGCGCGCCTGCCGACTGGGAGGACCAGGCGTATTGGCAGGAAGAAGCGACGCTCCGCCGCTGGCTGGCGGCGCAGTCGATTGTCTGTTCGCTCACGGAGGGCGGACGCTACCAGCGTGTGCAGCTTTACGTGGCCCGCAACGACGACGCGGTTCCGGAGCGCATTCCGCTTTGCTGGTTTGACCAGCAGGTGCGCGATGTGACGGTGATGCTTGGCGCTTGCTCACGCGATGAGCAGGTGATTCTCAGTCCGCAGCGTGCGCTCAACATGATTTTGCAAGGATGGCAGGAACGCGACTGGGCGAGCGTTTATGCGCTGCTCTGCGCGGGCGAGGATGGGCAGATGCCCACATTCAGCGCGTTTGAGGCGCAGATGAACGAGGCGGCCGTATCGCTGACGGCCCACGAAATCTCTACGGGGGTTGTCGATGCGTCGGGCCAGACGGCGACGCTTGTGCTCGACGGCGCGATTCGTTCCGCCGAGGGCGGCGATGCCCAGATCATCCGCGAAGCGGTGCCGCTGATGCGCGTGGCGGACAACTGGGCGATGCGCGTGGACACGCTGCTTCAACTGATGATTCGCGAATAGTCAACTCGAGGAAAGGCTGAACGCATGAAGAAACGAATGAGCCTGTGCGCGCTTCTGCTGGTGCTGCTTGCGCTGACGAGCGGCTGCACAACCCAGCTTGTGGAGCGGGAGGCAGAAGACCTGACGGGCGTTGAAATTCATCTGGATGTCCAGGCGCCACAGGAGGATGGTGCGATCACGCACGAGGAAACGGTGACGCTGTATGTGCTCAGTGAGGACGGTTCGCGCCTGAATCCGGTTCCCCGTACGATTACCGCCGACTCGGATATGAGCCGCAGTGAAGCGGCTTTGCAGGCGCTGCTGGATCACACCCAGGAAAACTATGCATGGCCGGAGGTGGGCCTGGTCACGGGCACGCGGGTTTATGAGCTTTCCGGCGGCGTGGCGACGGTCGATCTTCCCGCGCGCGCCCGGGCGCTGACGCCTGAAAAGCTGTTCGGCCTGCGCATGGCGATTACCAGCACGCTGACGGAGTTTTCGGAGGTTTCCTACGTCAATGTGCTCGTCGGCGGGCGCGAAGAGGGGTTCGACCTGGCGGGAACGCTGGCAGTGGGCGCCCTCTCGCGTCAAAACGACCTGGACGTGGATGCGCAGTATATGCGTCTGGATGAACTGCGGCAATCCGCGGACAATGGGGTCGCACGCGATACAACGCTGTATTTTCCTTCCGCTGATGGGCAGTGGACGCTGCCCGAAGTGCGCAGTGTCACGTATGCGTCGTCTTCGGCGATCGACTATTTGTATACCCTGTTGGAAGAGTTGGGGCGCGGGACGAACAATCCGCTCGCGACGGACATGCCGGCGCCGATGAAATACATCGAAGAGATGCCGGAAATCGTCCGCACAGAGGATGGTGCTGCGCGCGCCATCGAGATTCAGTTTAATGCTTCGCTGGACGAAGCGCTGGAGGAAGCGGGGCTCACGCGCGCCGTGTATCTGGCGGCGCTTACGGATACGCTGATGGGATTTGTGCCGGGCGTGGACGGACTGCGGGTGTTGATCGGCGGCGATGTGCTTGAAGCGTTGGAGCAAACCCCTTGGGGGGAAGCGGTTGTGAGCGAATATGCCGTTTTCGCGCGGGATGATTTCGCGGAGGCTGTGGGGGCGCCGGTTGTGATCTATGTTCCGGCGCAGCAGGAAGGAAAGCTGCAAAAGAGCGCTTGCGTGCTCGCGCAGGATTGCCGCACAAGTTTGCGCGACCGCCTGACTGCGCTGATGCGCACACCGGCGCTGCCTTCCGGGTTATCGGATGCGGATATTCTGGCGGTTAGCACGCAGGAGGACCGCATCCTGGTCAACCTGTCCGGGGCGTTTGCCGAAGCGTTGTCCCAGCTGGATGCCGGGCAGGAGCGCGTCGCCATTTATGCCATGGTCAATACGCTGACGGAACCCCGCGGCGCTGTTTGGGAACCCGAGCGCGTGGCTTTCTTCTTTGAGGGCGAGCAGGTGGCGCAGCTGGCTGGTGGGTTGGAACTGCGCGGGGATTTGACCCGTAATCCGGGAATGGTGGTGAATCCTTGATGAACCAATGGGTGTTCTTTGACGAGATCAAAGCGGGTACGGTGCGCAATGTTTACTGCTTTTATGGGCCGGAGGCGTATATTCGCCGCAGCGCGCTGGAAACGCTGCGCAAAAAGGTGCTCATGCCCGGGCTGGAAAGCGTAAACGAGACGGTGCTCAGCGCGCCGAGTGCGCAGCAGATTGTGGAAAGCTGCGAAACGCTTCCCATGATGAGCGACTACCGGTTGATTATCGTGCGCGATTGCGCATTGACACAGAGCGCGAAGGCCAAGGATGAGGCGCAGGAGAGCGCCGTGCTGTGCGAATACCTGACGCGCGTACCGGAAACGACTTGTTTGCTCTTTGAGCTGGGCGATACGCTTGACAAGCGCAAAAAGTTGTCCCAGGCCCTGCTGAAACTGCCGGGGGCCGTGAGCTTTGATGCGCTGACCGATGAGCAGATGGAGCGCTGGATGACGCAAACCCTGCGCCCGCTTCAAAAGCGCATGAACCGGGAAGCCTGCGAGGCGCTGACCTTCACCAGCGGGCGCGATCTGACGCTGCTCTTTGGGGAATTGCAGAAGTTGGCGGCTTACGTAGGAGAGCGGCAGGAGATCACCGCGCAGGATGTGGAGCAGATTGCGACGCATACGGCGGAGTGTACGGTCTTTGCGATGGTCGATGCGATATCGGAAGGCCGGGCGCAACAGGCGTTTACGCTGCTGAATGTGCTATTGCAGGGCGGCGAACAACGCATCGGCATTCTGGCCATGATTACGCGCCACTACAGGCAGATGATGCACCTTTGCGCGCTGATGCGCGATCGCATTCCCCAGGCCCAGCAGGCAAAGCTGTTGGGCGTTCCGCCTTTTTCGCTCAACCGTCTTGCGCGGCAGGTGGGCAAGCGCCCTTATGACAAGCTGCGCGCGTGCCTGGAGGCGTGCGTGCAGGCGGATTACGACATCAAGCGCGGCGCACTGCGCGAGGATGCTGCGCTGGAAAGGCTGATGCTTTGGCTGCTTGAAAGCCGGTAGGCGCGAAAAAAACCTCCTGCGCATACGATGAAGCGGAGGAGGGATTTTTTATGAAGCGATCGGTTCCATGGGTGTCCTACCGGATGGAAGATATCATCTTTCAACCCGCGATCACGCCGCTGGAGGCCGCGATGATTCCGGCCAAGGAACCCCGGCAAAAGGGCGCGCTGGCCCTGGCCCGAGCCTCGTTTGCCCCGGGACGCGCGAGGGGAATTCCACCCCTGCGCCTGCCGCGGCTACGCGGATGGGGGCCTCACCGGCAAAAGATCTGAGTGAGATAAACATACCCCTGGGGCGCAAGCGCTATGCCGATGCCGACCTTGGTATAGGCGCTGGAGAGCACATTGCGCCTGTGGCCGGGAGAAGAGAGGAAGGCTGCCTGCGCTTTTTCGACGCTGGCATGCCGGGCAATATTCTCCGAGGCGGCGGTATAGGAATAGCCAAAGTGGGTCAGCATATCGCGGACATCGCCGTATGTGGGTGACGTATGGGAGAAGTATCCCAGGGAGAGCATTTCTTCGGATTTGATGCGCGCAATGCGGCTGAGCTGCGGATCGATGGTAAGCGCGGATAAATTATAGCGCATACGGTCAGAATTCAGAAGATTTCCTGCTTCCTGCTCTTGCGCTGAGAGGGAAGCTGTTGTATAATGTGCGTCGAATGAGGCGGCTTGAGCCGGGGCGGCAGAGAGCGCGGTGCCCAAGAGCAGGCAGAGCGCTGCGGCCATCGGTATGCGCCGAAGCGCGCGGAAACGTGCGTAAATCATGGTGAACCCTCCTGTGTGTTCGTTGTTCTCAGACAGTGTAACGTACAGGAAAGCCGAATTCAATCATTATGGCAGGCGACTGCCATGGAAATATACGGAGATCGGGAGGATGGCCTATGGGCTTTATCAAGTGTCCGCGTTGCGAACTCAATTACATTAAAGAGGAAGAGCAGTATTGCTCTGTGTGCAAGCGCGAAATGAAGGGCGAAGCGCACGACGATCCGTTCGAGTTGTGCTCCATTTGCAACGAGAATCCGGTGATGCCGGGCAAGGACGTCTGTCTGATGTGCTACAAGGAAATGACACAGCAGCAGGGCTTGCGTGACGATAGCATGGACGAGACGGAAACCACGGAAGTGAACATCGACATGGAAGACGTCTCCGAAATGGAAGAGATCGAGCTGGAGGGGATGCCGGAAGATATGCCGGAAGACATCGGCGAGCAGATTTCTCTGGAAGAGGAAAAGAGCAAGGAGGACGTGGACGACGAGGAGGAAGAGGAAATCTGACCTCACCGCGATCCGCACACAGGAGGTGAGGGCATGCGCGTGTTTGCCGTAGGGGATCTCCATCTGCCGGGTGGGGACAAAAAGCCCATGGACGTGTTCGGCCCTCACTGGGAAAATCACTTCGAGCGCATCAAAAAGAACTGGATCGAGTGCGCGACGCAGGACGACCTTGTGCTCATTCCCGGGGATATCTCCTGGGCGATGCAGCTGGAGGACGCCTTGCAGGATTTGCGCGATATTGCGCAGCTGCCGGGCCGAATTCTGATTCTGCGCGGGAATCACGATTATTGGTGGTCTTCGCTCACGCAGCTGCGTTGCAGTCTGCCGGCGAACATGCATGCCGTGCAGAACGATGCGTATGATGCGGGGGAGTTCGTCGTCTGCGGTTCCCGCGGCTGGGTGATCCCGGGGCAGGATGCCGATCCGCAGGACGAAAAGATCTACCGGCGGGAGGAACTTCGGCTGCGCATGTCTTTGGAAGCGGCGCAAAAAATGGCGAAGGGCCGTCCGATCATAGCGATGATGCACTATCCGCCGCTGTTGCCGGAACACAGGGACACGGCATTTACAAGACTGCTCTCGGCCTTTGGCGTGGCCCGCTGCGTGTATGGCCATCTGCATGGCCAGAGCGTGCAGTGGGGATTTCGGGGACGGCATGAGGGCGTTCGCTACGACCTTGTCTCCTGCGATGCGTTGGGTTTTCGGCTGCTGGATGTGACCCCGGTGGCAGAAGCCGAATAATTGAATCATGGTTAGAGCGTTTCGTGCTTGCACGGCGCTCTTTTTTGTTGCGTAAATCCAACGGTATCGGGCAGGAGGCAACGGGTTTTGCGGACGTTTGCCGCTCTTCTTTCGCGGAAATTTCACATCAATCGGCATAAAACGCGCTGTTCATTGGTCGGGAGGGAGGAGCGGAGGGCTTGATGCGGGCAAAGGCAAGTTGCTTTTGTTACATAATTGTTACGGGCGATTTTTTGATTTAGCAAAATCTTCATTCGGAAGTGCTTGCAAAGTGGTGGATAATGGTGTAAAGTATTTGAGAAAGGGTGAAAAGTGGTTGATTGAGGGAAGGGGGAAGGACCGGCATGGAGCAAACGACGTTTTCGGGTTCGTTTGACCACTCGTTGGATGGAAAAGGCCGCGTCATTATTCCCTCTTCGTTTCGGGAAGCGTTGGGTGAAGATTTTACCATCACCATCAACCCGGACAAGACCGCTGTGGCCATTTATCCCAAGGCGGTATGGGACAAACAACTCGAGCGTCTTTCAAGGATTGACCCCATGGACAAACTCGGGGCGAAATACGAACGCTATCTGATGAGCGTCTCTTTTTCGGGAAACAGCATGGATGCGCAGGGGCGCGTGCTGATTCCTCAGAAGCTGCGGACAAAAATCGGACTGACGCGAGATATCGTATTTGTCGGAGTCAACCGGTATATTGAAATATGGGATGCCGAGGTCTACGCCAAGATGGAGGCGCAGACGGAGGAGGACTTCGACGATCTCGTGGATTACGTCTATCAGAAGTATTCGAATTGATGGCAATTTGCAGGTTCTTGGAGAAGGGTTGGGTGAATACATTGATGGCGAGCGCAAAAACGGGTTCTGCAAGCCGTGGCCGGTACGCGCAAGCGGGCTATACCGCGCAGGACGAACGGGAACTGTATATCTCCGCTGTTCCTGCGGGTTCGTTGCAGGACGACCTGCGCGATCTGAACCGGCCGGGATATCGCTCCGCGCGCCCTTGGAACGACGGACCTCAACCCGTTTGGACGCAACAGCCTGAGGAAACGGCACAGGCCCCTGTTGTGCGCAGGCGTACCACGGCGCGCAAAAAAAAGATGGGGCTGTTTGAAAAAGCCGCATACTATGCCCGCAAGGACCGAAAGGGCGTTGCGCTCTGCGCGGCGATGTGCGTAGCGATTCTGATGATTACAGCGGCATGGGGAAGCAGAATGGTCGATGGCGTGGCCCTGGCGCGCGACATCGCCGCTTACAAGAGCCAGACCCTTGCCCTGGAGGAGGAAAAC
>CALVTV010000006.1 GCA_944363005.1 uncultured Clostridia bacterium
AGGCGGCAGCCTGCTTGGCGTCCTTCGGGGTGTCGGCATTGGTGCGCACAGCCAGCTTCTTGTACTTGTCAGCCAGCTCCATGATGCGTCCGAAGTAGCCGCTGTTCGGGTCAGCCGGCACAGTCGGGATCAGGCAATCATAGATGCAGCCCGTGGAGCCGTCCAGAGAGAGCACGTCGCCCTCGTGGAACACCTTGCCCTTGAGGGTGAAACACTTGTTCTCCTCATCCATCTTGATGTCGCCGCAGCCGGAGACGCAGCAGGTGCCCATGCCGCGGGCCACAACGGCGGCGTGAGAGGTCTGGCCACCGCGGACGGTCAGGATGCCCTGGGAGTACTTCATGCCCTCGATGTCCTCCGGAGAGGTCTCCAGACGGACCAGAACGACCTTCTCGCCCTTCTTGCCATGCTCCACAGCGTCCTCAGCGGTGAAGACGATGGTGCCAGCAGCAGCGCCCGGAGAGGCGGCAATGCCCTTGGCGATGGCTTCAGCCTTCTTGAGCGCAGCCGGATCGAACGTCGGGTGCAGGAGCATATCCAGGCTCTTGGCGTCGATCTGCATCAGCGCCTCTTCCTCGGAGATCATGCCCTCG
The DNA here is from genome assembly GCA_944363005.1 of uncultured Clostridia bacterium. Taxonomy (GTDB): domain Bacteria; phylum Bacillota; class Clostridia; order Christensenellales; family Aristaeellaceae; genus Ventricola. The sequence goes on from CALVTV010000006.1 coordinate 594, forward strand.
TCGATCAGATCGCAAGCGATCTTGATGGCGGCGGCAGCGGTGCGCTTGCCGTTGCGGGTCTGCAGCATGTAGAGCTTCTTGTCCTCAATGGTGAACTCCATATCCTGCATGTCGCGATAGTGCTTCTCCAGCGTGTTGCAGATGCCCAGGAACTGCTCGTAAACCTCCGGCAGAACCTCCTGCATCTTGCTGATGGGCATCGGCGTACGAACGCCGGCGACGACGTCCTCGCCCGGCGCATTCCTCAGGAACTCGCCCATCAGGCCCTTTTCGCCGGTCGCCGGGTTGCGGGTGAACGCAACGCCCGTGCCGGAGGTATCGCCCATGTTGCCGAACGCCATCATCTGAACGTTGACAGCGGTGCCCCAGGAATACGGGATGTCGTGATCCATGCGATAGATGTTGGCGCGCGGGTTGTCCCAGCTGCGGAAAACAGCCTTGATCGCCTCAAAGAGCTGCTCCTTCGGATCGGTCGGGAAGTCCTTGCCCAGCTGCTTCTTGTACTCCGCCTTGAACTGGTCAGCCAGCTCGTGCAGATCCTCAGCCGTCAGCTCGACGTCGTAGGTGACGCCCTTCTTCTCCTTCATCTGGTCGATGAGCTTTTCGAAGTACTTCTTGCCCACTTCCATGACCACGTCGGAGAACATCTGGATGAAGCGGCGATAGCAGTCCCAAGCCCAGCGCGGATTGCCGGACTTCTTGGCCAGCACGTTGACCACTTCTTCATTCAGACCGAGGTTCAGGATGGTATCCATCATGCCCGGCATGGAAGCGCGCGCACCGGAGCGCACGGACACCAGCAGCGGATTCTCCAGATCGCCGAACTTCTTGCCGGTGATCTCTTCCATCTTGGCGATGTGCTCCATGATCTGAGCCTGAATCTCCTCGTTGATGCGGCGGCCATCCTCATAATACTGGGTGCAGGCTTCCGTCGTGATGGTGAAGCCCTGGGGCACCGGCAGTCCAATGTTGGTCATCTCGGCCAGGTTTGCACCCTTGCCACCCAGAAGGTTGCGCATGCTCGCATTGCCTTCCGTGAACAGGTAAACGTACTTCGTCATACTTGTTCGTTCCTCCTTATGTCAATTCATAATCATTGCCATCCCACAGGGGGACGCAAGAGGATTGTCGAAGTGCAACGCCCGTTCGTTGACGGGCGCACAGTCATGATTATAATTCCAAATTTCTGTTTTGGCAATCATTTTTTGTAAATTTTAAAGGACTTTTTTCCTTTTTTCTCGACAGACGTCAGATGAATTATAGAAAGTGCCACAATCAAACGCGCAAAAATTCGCGAAGTTGTTTGCATTCAATTTCTTGCAAATCGGATCCCGGAACGCGCATAGCGCGCCTTTCCCGCGCGGGAGAGAACACACCGTTCGTGTGCGTATGTGTCAAGCCGTGAAACCTCCAAAAACGCCTCGCGCGCCCGGGCAATCAGGCGTGCATCGCCGCCGAGTACGACAGCCGGCATCTGTCCATGCTGCCGGGTTCCCAGGAACTCACCGGCGCCCCGCAGCTCCAAATCCTTCTGCGCAATCACAAATCCGTCGTTCGTGTTGACCAGCGTGCGCAACCGTTCATTGGGTTCCGCCATCAAAAAGCACCAGCTCTCCTGCGCACCGCGCCCAACGCGCCCGCGAAGCTGATGCAGCTGCGCCAGGCCAAAGCGCTCTGCGCCCTCGATGACCATCACCGTCGCGTTGGGCACATTGACCCCCACCTCGATGACCGTCGTCGCCACCAGCACATCAAGTGACCCCTCATAAAAGCGGGCAAGCGCGTCCTCCTTCTCCGGTTTCTTCATTCGCCCATGAACCATGCCCACGCGAAGCGGCGCAAGTGCGCGCGACAGCTCTTCCAGTTCCTGCGTCGCGCTGCGCTGATCGGCGTTCTCCCCTTCCTCCACCAGCGGGCAGACGACGTAGGCTTGCCGCCCCTTTGCCGCCTGTTCGCGAATGAACGCATACAACCCCTCTCGTTTCTCTTCCGGCACAATGCGCGTCTTGACCGGCGTGCGTCCCGGGGGCAACTCGTCAACCGTCGACAGGTCCAAATCCCCGTAGAGCACCAGCGCAAGCGAGCGCGGAATCGGCGTCGCGCTCATGACCATGACGTGCGGCGACATACCTTTCTCTTCGAGCTTCGTGCGCTGGCGCACGCCGAAACGGTGCTGTTCGTCGGTGATGACCAGATCCAGCCGGGCGAAGTTCACGCCTTCGGAGATCAGCGCATGCGTGCCAATGACCACCTGCCAAGTCCCGCTTTCAATGGCTTCCCGCGCACGCCTTCGCTCCGCGGCCGTCATTTTGCCGGTCAACAAGCCGCAGGTCACGCCAAGCGGCGCCAGAAGCTCAACGGCACTCTGCAAGTGCTGTTCAGCCAGGATTTCCGTGGGCGCCATCAGCGCCCCCTGTCCGCCTGCCCTGGCGCATAGATACAGCGCGCAAAGCGCGATGAGCGTCTTGCCGCATCCTACATCGCCCTGCACCATGCGCGCCATGGCTCGCGTACCGCGCAGATCCGCCGCCACTTCCTCGATGACGCGCCGCTGTGCACCCGTCGGCGCATAGGGCAAACGCGCGAAGAATGCCTCCATCCACTCCGCTTGCACAGCGATGGGCCGCGCTTCGCCTCGATGCGCGCATGCATCGGCAACGGCAAATTGATAGAGGATCAATTCTTCAAAGGCCAGCCGCTCTTTGGCTTTTTCAAGGCTCTGCATGTCCGTTGGAAAATGCGCCTGTTGCAGCGCTGCGCGCCTGTCCATCAGTCCATAGCGCTCAACGAACGATTGGGGTAAGTCATCCGGAATATCGTACTCCTCGAGCAGCTGTTGCACGGCATCGCGCAACGGCTTTTGCCCCACGCCAGGCACGGGCGCGTACACAGGCGTAATCCGGCCCGGTTCCTCCAGCGTGGGATTGATGACAAATAGTCCGTTCTTCTTGCGCACAGCGCGCCCGTAGAGCACCACATGCTGCGTCTCATGCAAACGGTCCTTCATCCAGCTCTGATTGAACCACATGCAGCGAATTTTTCCCCATTCGTCGCCTACAACAGCCGAAACCCACTGCATGCCGCGCGCGCGCTGAAGCGTCGGTTTGTTTACGATGAATCCCGCAAAGCACCCCTCCGTGCCGTCCGTCATCTGCGCCGGGGAAAGCGGCCGCGTGGTATCCCGATAGCCCACAGGCAGGCGCTCAAGCAAATCGCTTGCGCTTGTAATCCCTCGCGCAGCGAGCGCCTCCATTCGCTTGGGGCCAAAGCCCTTGATCTGATCCAGTTCGCGCATACTCTTTCCCCCCTACAGAAAACGCCGCGCCCACAAAGGACGCGGCGCAAACCACGCAAATCTCTTGAATTACTCTGCGGAAATCAGGTAATAATACAGCGGTTGACCGCCATACTGCACTTCGACATCCAGATCGCTGAAGATCTCCGCCACCTCAGCGCCGAGCGCCTGGGCTTCCTCTTTTTTTGTATCCTGGCCGTAGTAAATGGTAATCAGCGCGTCGCCCTCTTCCACAACCGCACGGGTGAGCTCAATGGCGATGTCATGCACGTCATGGCCAACCACTTCAATGCGGCCGTTGTGAATACCGATCACGTCGCCTTCCTTGATTTCCTTGTCCTCAAAGACGGTATCGCGCACAGCAAACGTGATCTGCCCTGTTTTAACCTGCTCCGCTGCCGCCGTCATGGCCTCGCGGTTTTCCTCCACGCTGGCTTCGGGATTGAACGCGATCACCGCGCCGATACCCATGGCCACGTTCTTGGTGGGCAAAACGATCACATTGCGTTCGGAGAGTTCCGCCGCCTGCGAGGCCGCGAGAATGACATTGGAGTTATTGGGCAACACAAAGACATTCTGCGCATGGATACCCTCCACTGCGCCGAGGATATCATCGATGCTCGGGTTCATCGTCTGGCCGCCTTCGACGATGTGATCGACGCCCAGATCGTTGAAGATGCTGGAGAAGCC
>CALVTV010000007.1 GCA_944363005.1 uncultured Clostridia bacterium
AGGCGCTCGGGCCAGCTCATCGCATAGAGAATCGGCAGGCGCATATCCGGCGTGCCCAGCTGCGCGATGACCGCGCCGTCCGCATATTCGACCATAGAGTGTATGATGCTCTGCGGATGAATCAGCACGTCGATTTTCTCCGCCGGCATGTCAAAGAGCCAGCGCGCCTCGATCACCTCGAGCGCCTTGTTCATCATCGACGCGGAATCGATGGTGATCTTGCGGCCCATATTCCAGTTGGGGTGCTTGAGCGCCTGTTCCTTGGTCGCTTTCATGATGTCCTCTGCTTTCCATGTGCGGAACGGTCCACCGCTGGCCGTCAGGATCAACCGCCGCGGCGAATTGCCCTGCGCACCCTGCAAGCACTGAAAGATGGCGCTATGCTCACTGTCCACAGGCAAAAGCGGATGCCCCGCCCGCTTCGCCGCCGCCGTTACCAGCTCACCGCCGGCAACAAGGGGCTCTTTGTTCGCCAAAAGCACGCGCTTACCGCACGCAAGCGCTTCCATCACGGCCGTCAGTCCTACAACCCCCACCACGGATACCAGCACATCGTCCGCATCGCACGCGCGCACCACGCGCGTGAGCACGTCTTCGCCAAACATCCACTGGCAGGTATGACGGATGTCCTCCGGTATTTCCCGGGGTTCGACTGTCAACGCCGCAATCTGCGGACGAAATGCGCGCACCTGCTCAAAGAGCTTTTCGCTGGAGGTATGCGCAACCAGCGCCGTCACAGCAAAGCGATCCCGATGCCGCGCGGCAACGTCCAGAGCCTGTGTACCGATGGAGCCGGTTGAACCGAGAATAGCCAGTTTACGCATCGTTTTCCTCCGTATTCTCACAAAAGTAGGGTATAGCAGTACAACACAATGAGCGTGAAAATGACGCTGTCAAAGCGATCCATCACGCCCCCATGTCCGGGGAATATCCGCCCATAATCCTTGATACCGCTATAGCGTTTGAGCAAAGAAGCTGTCAAATCGCCGATTTCGCCCGCATACGACCCCAGTAAGCCGAGCAGAAGTGTCGCCGGAATTCCGGGCATCGCCATGTGAAATCCATAGACAAACACCCCGCGGCAGAGCAATGCGACAACCGTGCCGCCCAGAAGCCCAAAGAATGCCCCTTCAACCGTCTTGTTCGGGCTGATTGCCGGGCAAAGTTTGTGCTTGCCGAATCGCTTACCCCCAAAGTACGCAAACGCATCCCCGCCATACGCGATGGCGAACGCCATGGTAATCAGCGCGATGCCCGGCACATTGCCATAGGTGGCATTCATCATCATCATGAACATGGACATCGGAAGCAAGCAGGTAAAGAGCGGATAAACCGTAGCCGCCGCATTGGGAAACGTCGGTTTGGGACTGAGGATGACCCCGCAGATGGAAACTCCCATCGCAGCAGCCACGAGCAGTAGCGGATCGAGCACGCCCATCACGCGGCTGAGCGGCCACATAATGACAGCCGCGCCGTATCCTCCCCACGTGCAAATCACATATCCTGCCTTTTTGAGCGCCCGATAACACTCAAAGAGCGCAATCACCGTCAGGATTGCGATGGTCAGTTCCGCAAACCAACCGCGCACGATCAAGACAAAGATCAGAAACGGAATACCGATTGCCGCTGTGATCAGTCGCGTCTTCATAAATACCTTCTTTCCAATTTTCACACCCCGCCAAACCGGCGGTTTCGCTTTGCGTACGAAAGCAGTGCTTCATCATAAGCTTTTTGGTCAAAATCGGGCCAGAGTATGTCCGTCTTGTAGAACTCCGCATACGCGCACTGATAGAGCAGAAAATTGCTCAATCGCATTTCCCCGCTCGTGCGAATGATCAAGTCCACCTCCGGTAAGCCGCTGGTATACAACTCCCCGGCAAAAACATCCATGGAAATCTCCTCGGGGGACAGCTCGCCGGCGGCAACGCGCTTGGCCAACTTGCGGGCAGCCCAAACGATCTCCTGCCGTCCGCCATAGTTAAGCGCTATGTTCAGCTGAAGCCCCGTGTTCTCCCGTGTGCGCGCCATGGCAGCATGCAACGCCGCCTGCTGACGCTCCAACCCCTTGGGCATGGCGTCGATATCGCCCAGAATTCGGATGCGCACATGCTCGCGATGCAATTCCTCCAGCTCCTTGGTAAAGTACTCAAGCAGCAAGCCCATCAGCGCGCCGACTTCCTCCACGGACCGTTTCCAGTTCTCCGTAGAAAAAGCGTAAATCGTCAACGCCTCTATGCCCAGGTCGCTGGAATGACGAATGATCTCCCGAAGCGCCTCGACACCGGCCTTGTGTCCGAATGTGCGCGGCATCCCTCTGCGCTGCGCCCAACGCCCATTGCCATCCATGATGATCGCCACATGCCGGGGCAGATTTTCCTTTCGCAGTTCTGTTTGCTTGCCCAACTCATCCTTACCGAAAAACGCCATCGCTATCCCCTTGTCCGCGCCTTGCGGCGCATATGCCAGGAAAGCGGGCATCGCGGAGCGAAGCCCCGCCGAAACCCGCTTTTTCCTCAGTATGATGATACGCTACCGACAACTCAATCCCTGCTGGAACCGGCCAGTTTCTCCTCCAGCGGATCGCAAAACAACGCGACGGTCAATTCGTCATCGGAAGCCGCTACCACGCGCCAAATGCCGTTTGTCTCCTGATGCCGGTTAGGGGCGCTGGTCGTCCTTACATGCGGGCAAACGCCTTCAGCCTGAAGGCGAGCGCGCGCTGTATCCAGATCCAGCCCCAACAAATCCAGCCTCATTTGACCTCCATGATTTCCTTTTCCTTGTCCGCCGTGATCTTGTCAATGTCCTTGATATTGGCGTCGGTCAGCTTTTGAATGGCCTCCTCGGCTTTCTTCTGATCGTCCTCGGTGATCTCGCTGTTCTTCTTCAATTTCTTGATCTGATCCACGGCGTCGCGGCGAATGGAGCGAATGGCTACTTTGCTTTCCTCCGCCGTCTTGCGCACCAGCTTGGTCAGCTCTTTGCGGCGCTCTTCCGTCAGCTCCGGCAGCATGAGGCGAATCACCTTGCCGTCGTTGGAAGGCGTCAGGCCCAGATCACTGGCCTGAATGGCGCGGGAGATGTCCTTGACCATCTTGGCATCCCACGGATTGATCTGCAATACGCGCGGTTCCGGCGCGGAAATGTTGGCGACGCTCTTAAGTGGCGTAGGCGTGCCATAGTAATCAACCGTAATCCGGTCGAGCAGCTGCGGATTGGCGCGTCCGGCGCGGATGGCCATCAAATCGGCGCGCAGAACGTCCTTGGTTTTTTCCATCTTGACCTTGGCATTATCCTGAATCTTCTTCGTCGGCATAAAGAAGCCTCCCCAATATGATGTTCTGAAACGCTCGCGGCATGCAAAGGATTGTCGCCGCAGGAGTCGAAACGTTTTCTATATTTTACCCTACAATGCATACCTTTGGCAAGCTTTTTTGCACAATTCCCGTAAAGGCCTCACTCTAAAGCAGAAATTTTCTCATGCTACGCAAACGCAGAAAGTTTCCCCCAATCGCTCACACGTTCAGCTTCCCGATTTTCACGTCCCGTTATCCCTTTTTCATCAAAAAACGCCGGAAAGCTCCTCAAAGCTCTCCGGCGCTCGATTACGGATGTACGTTCGTGCCCATCGGGTCGCCCTCGATGACACGCAGGATGTTCTGCGGATCGTCCAGGCCGAATACGCGAATGGAAGGCACCTTGTTTTCGCGGCAGATGGTGATCGCCGCTGCATCCATCACCTTCAGGTCGCGCTCCTGCACCTGCAAATAGGTCAGATCCTTGAGCAGCTTGGCATTGGGGTTGAGGCGCGGGTCGCTGTCGTAAACACCATCCACATTCTTGGCCAGCAGGATGGCGTCCGCGCCGATCTCCACAGCGCGAAGCGCAGCAGCCGTATCCGTCGAGAAGAACGGGTTGCCCGTGCCGCAGGCGAAGATGACAACCCGGCCCTTTTCCAAATGGCGCACCGCGCGACGATAGGTGTACGGCTCGCAGAACCGGTTCATCTCCACCGCAGACATCACGCGCGTGGGGATGCCCAGGCGCTCAATGGCGTCCTGCATGGCAATGCTGTTGATGGCTGTGCCCAGCATGCCCATGTGGTCGGCATTGATGGCCGTCATCTTGGCCGCGGGGCCCTGACGGCCGCGCCAGATGTTGCCCGCGCCGATGACGATCGCGATCTCCGTACCGGTCTCATGCAACTTGCCAATGATGGCAGCTACGCGGTCGATCTGCTCAAAATCGAACAAGCGGCCGTTTTCGCCCAACGCTTCACCGCTCAGTTTGATGAGTACTCGCTTGTACTTGGCCATAGTAAAGTCCTCCTCGTCCCACATTGCTGATGGCTCAAAAAAGGGACATGCACACCGGCATGTCCCTGTTCGAAGCCAATTACTTCTTCATCTTGGCCTGCTCGGCAGCGATGTCGGCAGCCAGATTGTCCTGGCGCTTCTCCAGGCCCTCGCCGCGCTCAAAGCGCACGAAGCGGACAACGTCGCACTTGCCGCCCAGCATCTTGGCCACGTTGATGTCCGGATCCTTGACGAAAGGCTGCTCCAGGAGGCAGACTTCCTTGTAATACTTCTCGATACGGCCCTCGACCATGCGCTCCACGATCTTCGCCGGCTTGCCCTCGTTGAGAGCCTGCTGGGTGAGCACCTCGCGCTCCTTCTCCAGGTTGCCGGTCGGAACCTCCTCGCGGCGCACAAACTGCGGGTTGGCCGCAGCGATATGCATGACCAGGTCATGGCTCATCGCCTTCACCTCATCGGTGACCTCGTCGCAAGCCAGCTCGACCATGACGCCGATGCGGCCGCCCATGTGGCTGTAGATATCCACCAGGCCATGCTTCGCCTCAAAGCGGGCAAAACGGCGCAGGGAAATCTTCTCGCCGATGGCCGCAGTCGCCTCGCCGATCAGATCGTTGACGGTCTTGCTCTCATCCGCGTAGAACGGCTGCGCGAGCATTTCCTCAACGGTCGCCGGATTCTTGGCAGCGATGTGCTTGGCATAATCGCGGCAGAGCGCCTTGAAGTTGTCGGTGTTGGCAACAAAGTCGGTCTCGCAGTTGATCTCGACCACAACGCCCACGCCGCACTCCGGGCAAACGTAGCAATCGACCATGCCCTCAGCAGCGATACGGCCAGCCTTCTTCGCCGCAGCGGCGAGGCCCTTCTCGCGCAGGAAGTCGATGGCCTTGTCCATATCGCCGTCGCAGTTGACGAGCGCCTTCTTGCAGTCCATCATGCCGGCGCCGGTGCGCTCACGCAGTTCCTTGACCAGAGCAGCAGTAATATTCGCCATAACGGTTTCCTCCCGATTCTGATTGGTGATGTGACTTACTTCGCCTCGGCGACTTCGGCCTGCTCGCCCTGCTTGCCCTCGAGCACGGCGTCCGCCATCTTGCCGGCGATCAGCTTGACCGCACGGATGGCATCGTCATTGCCCGGGATCACGTAGTCGATCTCGTCCGGATCGCAGTTGGTATCCACGATCGCCACAACCGGGATGCCCAGCGCGCGCGCTTCGGTCACGGCGATGTGCTCCTTGCGCGGATCCACCACGAACAGGCAGCCCGGCAGGTTCTTCATCTCGCGGATGCCGCCCAGGTTCTCGGTCAGCTTCTGGCGCTCAGCCATCAGCTTGATGACTTCCTTCTTGGGGAGCACCTCGAAATCGCCGCGCTCTTCCATCGCATCGATGGCGTTCAGGCGCGCAATACGGGTCTTGATGGTGCGGAAGTTGGTGAGCATGCCGCCCAGCCAACGGTTATTGACATAGAACATGTTGCAGCGCTTGGCCTCGGACTCGATGGACTCCTGAGCCTGCTTCTTGGTGCCCACGAACAGGACGCTCTTGCCCTCCATCGCGACGCTGCGCACGAACGCATACGCCTCATCGATCTTGCGAACGGTCTTCTGCAGGTCGATGATGTAGATGCCGTTGCGCTCCGTGAAGATGTACGGGGCCATTTTGGGGTTCCAGCGGCGGGTCTGGTGGCCAAAGTGCACACCGGCCTCGAGCAGCTGCTTCATAGAGATGACTGCCATGATGATTTTCCTCCTTTAATATAAACCCTCCCTGAGCCCTCCGATTGCGCGGACCGGCACGCCGGCAGGACGCACAAAAACAGGCGCAGGTGCGTTTTCCGTAAGATCATACCATACCATGCCCGAAAATGCAAGAGAAATGTGGGTTTTTATGAAAAAAAGCGCGCTCAGGCGCGAACAACTCGCTCCGAGCGCGTGAAAAGTCCTAAAAAGTCTGTGAGCGATGCCTGTAAGCCGAGTTCTGTTGGAGGCGGTCATCTATCTAGACCCATCGTTACCGAGGGGTTCAAGCGAAATCCTGAGAGCTCGACGGGCCGTCTCAAGCGCTCTTTCGTTTCTTGCTCCGAGTGGGGTTTACATCGCGGACAAGTCGCCATGCCGCGGGTGAGCTCTTACCTCACCTTTCCACCCTTACATGCCGGTGGCATGCGGTATCTCTCTGTTGCACTTTCCCTGGGGTCGCCCCCGCCGGGTGTTACCCGGCACTCTGCCCTATGGAGCTCGGACTTTCCTCACACCTTTCGGCGCGCGGCCGCCCAGCAACCTCACAAACATTCATATTTTAGCACAGAAAAGACCGATTGTCAACGCAGCAGGCGAATCAGCGGACAAGGATGATGCGTCCACAGTTTTCGCATTCCACATACGGCACGCCCGTGCGCACGCGGTCCTTGTCTGCGGCGGACAACTGCATGTTGCAACCTCCGCAGCGATCCTCGTGCAGGCGGGTGATGGGAGGCATGGCATGGCGCTTGATGGCCTTGTATTTCTCCAGCAGATCGGCGTCAATGCCCTTGGCCTCTTTGGCCACCTTCTGCTTGAGCTCCTCCAGCTTGACCACGGCGACCTTGTACTCCTCGTCGTAAATGACCTTGATCCGGTCAAATTCCGCACGCGCTTTCGCCGCACGCACGCGGACCTCACGCTGCTGACGGTCGCGCGCCTCGGAGTCCTTGCGCATCTTGGCCAGTTCCGCCTCGTAGCGGGAGAGCGTTGCAACGAGCTTCTGCAGCGAAGCCATCTGCTTCTTGACGTCCTCCAGGTTCTCCGGACGGTTGTTTTCCAGGTTGGCAGTCGCCTCCGCCACGGAGCCGCTCAGACGCTTGATCTCGTCGGCCAACGCCGCCATGCGGTCGGCCATGACCTCCACGTCCGTTTCGATCTTCTTGAGCACATTCTGCTGCTCCAGCAGAAAATCGCGATGCTTGAGCAATTCCTTGCGGTTGCTGTTGTTGCGCATCTCCTTTTCGTACTGATCCAGCTCCATGTCCACCTGTTGATACTGCCACAAAAGTTCGTACTGTTCCAAAATCAGGCCCTCCTCATCCACTTAACGCCCAAAAGGGTTCCCCTTTGAGCAGAAAACCGTCATTTTATATTGTAACGCATCCGCCGCTTTTTGTAAAGCCTGCGCGAGCACTTCGCAAACGGGATTCTCCGTTTCAAAATGGCCCGCTTCCAGCACGCAGACGCCAGCATCCAGCGCATCGAGCGCCTGGTGATGATGCACCTCGCCCGTGATAAAGCAGTCCGCCCCCAGCGCCTGTGCCTCGCCGATTTCGCTACTGCCAGCGCCGGAGCAGCAGCCCAAAACGCGCACAGGCGCATCTACATGACCGTAAACGCGCACTACAGCGTGCAGCTTTCGCTGTGCAAGTGCGGCCAGAGCGCCCAGCGTCATGCCCTCCGGCAAATCACCCAATCGCACGCATCCTTCGCCGCGGACGTTTTGCGCCCCAAGCAGCGCCATCAGGGTATCGTTCACGCCGCCCGGCGCCGCATCAAGGTTGGTATGTGCCGCAATATGCGCGATACCCGCTTCGGCAAGCGCCAGCATGAGCCTGCCTTCCCGATCTTCATCCGTCACCCGCTTGCGCGCAGAAAACATGATGGGATGATGCGTGAGAATCACCTGTACGCCCAAGGCTTTCGCTTCTTGTAGCACACTTTCCGTCAGATCAAGCGCCACCAGAACACCTGTGACCTCGCGCTGCGCATGGCCCACGAGCAATCCGACATTGTCCCATTCCTCAGCCAATTCAAACGGCGCAATCCCATTGACCAGGTCAACCACGTCGCAAACCCTGCAAGTCTTCATCCCCATCGCCTCCGATATCCAGATCAGTTCGTCACGGTTTTGCTGCATTCTCGCTTGCGCGCTCTGCCGCAGTGCTGCTTTTTGCATTTCGCGCACACGCACCCCGCGCTGCCAAGCAAAATACGCTCGCTGCCCCGCGTCTTGGGTTCCATGAATCGCTGTGCCCATCAAGGCTTCCCGCTGCGTCAAACGATGCGGCTGAGCCGCGCGCACGCGAAGCGTCACATAATGCCGGCCGGCGGCGCAACAGTAAATCTCGCGTTCCACGTCAAACCCCATCTGCGCCAAACCTGTACGCAGAATGGGCAAATCTGTGTTGGCTTGCAATACCAGCGCCGCATGCCCAATGCGCGAGCGTCCGCTTTCGACGATATGCAGGATGGTCTGTGCCCCCATGCCCGCGATGGCGATCGCGTCCACCGGCTCTTCAATCGCATCGAGCCCATCGGCCACCGCAAAGCGCACGCGATTTCCGGCGCCGAGGAGCAGCTTTTTCGCCTTCTCCAACGAAGGTGCGCTCACGTCGCAGGCGAGCACCTGCAAATCCGGCCGGTATTCAAGCAAAGCCGCCGTCAAGCGCCCATGGTCACAGCCGACATCCGCAGCGCGCGGGCAGCTAATGCCTTCCATCGCCTCAAGCATGAGGGAGGCCACCGCGTTCAGTCGTTCATCCAGATGCATTGCTTTCCCCTTTCTGCCGCCAAACTGCAGCCCGTAGACAAAAGAAGGAACGCAGACCTCCACGT
>CALVTV010000008.1 GCA_944363005.1 uncultured Clostridia bacterium
GTTCTCTCCACGCTCAAGTACTTCCGCGATGAATACGAAGCGCATATCTACGAAAAGCGCTGCCCGGCCGGCCACTGCAAGGCCCTTGTTTCCTACAAGATCGATCCGCAAAAGTGCAGAGGCTGCACGCTCTGCGCGCGCAACTGCCCGGTGAACTGCATCAGCGGCAAAGTGCGCGAACCGCACGTGATTGACAGCACCAAGTGCATCAAGTGTGGCACCTGCATCGAAAAGTGCAAGTTCGGTGCGATTACCAAGGGCTGAGAGCCAGAAGGAGTAAGTACATGGCAATGGTAAATGTTACGATTGACGGCGTCAAGCTGTCGGTTCCTGCCGGCACAACCGTGCTCGAAGCCGCCCATCAGGCCAATATCCGCATTCCGACCCTGTGTTACCTCAAGGACATCAACCAGTTCGGCTCTTGCCGTATGTGTGTGGTTGATATTGGCGCCCGTTCGCTGGCGGCGGCCTGTGTGATGCCTGTCAGCGAGGGCATGCTTGTGAAAACCAATACGCCCGCCGTTCGCGCCGCTCGAAAAGCTGTGTTGGAGCTGATCCTCTCCAATCACGAGCGCAAATGTCTCTCCTGTGTCCGCAGCCAGAACTGCGAATTGCAGGCGCTCGCCCGCGAACTGGGCGTGGATGAAAACCGCTTCGAAGGGCAAAACATCGAGTATCCGCTCGACATGCTCTCCCCTTCCATCGTCCGCGATCCAAACAAGTGCATCCTCTGCCGCCGCTGCGTGGGTGTTTGCCGAGAGATTCAGGGCATCGGCGCAATCGGCCCTGTTCTGCGCGGATTCAAAACCGAAATTGCGCCATCCTTTGGCAAGAGCCTCAGTGAAACCAACTGCATCAACTGCGGTCAATGTGTCGTTGCGTGTCCCGTTGGCGCGCTCACAGAAAAAGACGCTACGCAACGTGTCTGGGACGCACTCGCAGATCCGGACAAAGTTGTCGTCGTTCAGCCCGCTCCTGCCATTCGCGTTGCCCTCGGTGAGGAATTTGGCCTGCCCATCGGCACGCGGGTGACCGGCAAGATGACGCAGGCGCTGCGCCGTCTGGGATTCGATAAGGTGTTCGATACGGATTTCGGCGCAGATCTGACGATCATGGAGGAAGCCACTGAACTGCTTCATCGCATTGAGGAGGGCGGCGCTCTGCCCATGTTCACCTCCTGCTCCCCGGGATGGATCAAGTACCTGGAGCACAATTTCCCGGAGCTGATTCCCAATCTGTCTACCTGCAAGTCCCCCATGGAAATGGAAGGCGCCATCATCAAGAGCTATTACGCCGAGCAGGCCGGTATTGATCCGGAATCCATCGTGGTCGTCGGCGTCATGCCCTGCACGGCCAAGAAGTTTGAAGCCGCCCGACCGGAAATGGAGGTCAATGGCCTGCGTTCCGTGGATATTTCGATCACCACGCGCGAATTGGCCAGAATGATCCGGCAGGCCGGTATTGACTTTGCCAGCCTTCCGGATGCCGAGGACTTCGATGAATTGGTCGCTTCGTCTACGGGCGCTGCCGCAATCTTCGGCGCCACAGGCGGCGTGATGGAGGCCGCACTGCGTACGGCTGCCGATGTCTTGGAAGGGCGCAGCCTGGAGCACATCAACTATACCGAAGTGCGTGGCATTGAGGGCATCAAAGAAGCGACGTTCACATTGGGTGGCAAAGAGCTCAAGGTCGCCGTCGTTCACTCCACGGGTGCTGCCAAGCAGCTGATCAAACGGATTCAGGCCGGCGACAACAGCTACGCGTTCATTGAAGTCATGGCATGCCCAGGCGGCTGTGTCAATGGCGGCGGACAACCCATCGTTTCCGCCTATAAGCGCATGGACATCGATCCGCGTGTCGCTCGCGCTCAGGGCCTCTACTCCGAAGACGAAGCCAAGACAATCCGCAAGTCCCATGAGAATCCGGATATTAAAAAGCTCTATGCGGAATTCCTTGGCGAACCCAACAGCCATAAGGCGCACGAACTCCTGCATACGCATTACACGCCCAGAACGTAATTCCAGCCGGAGTCCGAACAAATGACTCTCCCATAATACAAAAGAATCCGCTTTCAGTGACGTTTGAAAGCGGATTCTTTTATGCGTCGTCTTGAAAAATTCGTTTTTAGTGATCTTCCCGTATCGAATCAATCATATGCACGTTCAGATGCGGTTAAGTCATGGAAATCCCCACTTCATCAAAGCAGGTTTTGACATTCTCTACAATGGTAAAGTACACGTTCCAATACTCTTCCGACGACGTCCAAACTCGCAGCACATATTCAATGGCATTATCTCCATAACGATTGACTGCCACAAACGGGGCAGGCTCCTGCTGCACCTGGGGAAGCGCCGCCGCCTTGAGAATTGCTGCTTTTACCTTCGTGATGTCATCATCATACGATGCAGAAAACGTCAAGTCCACACGTCTACTTGTCACAGCCGTATAGTTGATGATCTTGGCCGACGCAATCTCGCTGTTCGGCACATAAATCGTCTTTTGATCTGGCGTCAACATGGTCGTATACGTCATGCCAATCTCCTGAACGCTACCGGACACCTCTCCAACCTCGATATAATCCCCAACGCGGAACGGATGCGTGGACAAGAGCATCACTCCACTCGCCAAATTGGTCAAAGCGCCTTGAACGGCAAGAGAAACAGCCAAAGAAGCAACGCTCAACAGCGCAACCATCGACGTCACGTCGATTCCCAACGAGCTGGCAACGATGAGAACCATCAGCACCCAAAGAAGAATATGCATCGCCGAGCGAAGAAATTTCGCGATGGTTTTCTCCAACTTCGAGCGCGAGAGCAATTTGTCCACGATGTTGAGAACAAGTCTCGAAGAAAAATATGCAACGATAAAAGTAATGACTGCGGCGGGGATCTTCTCCAGCGTGATGACGGAGAATAAATTCTGTAGGGTAGAGACTTCTGTAGGCATTAGCGCAAAAACCCCTTTCTACGCTCCTTGTATCAAAACTCTGTAACCTTCATACAATGAGCTTCTCTATGCGTATTATACCATACTCACCTTTTACAGACAAAAACATTTATTTCATCGGGAAAGCATACCTGACATTATTCAAGCTGGTGCTTTCCTAGACAACAAACTCTGTCTGCGTTTCCGCCATACATAGCCTGTGATCGCAAAAATTCCCAGCGAATGCATTGCTGGGAATTCCATTGCTTCACAAAGACTACGCGCCAAACTCCTTTTTGCACAGTTCCAACGTGCGAGCGACGACTGCATCCATATCGTAATACCGGTACTCGGCCAGCCTGCCGCAAAAGAGCACTTGAGACTCTGCGTCCGCCCAGGCTTTATAGCGCTGGTACAAAGCCATATTCTGTTCATCGTTCACCGGATAATAAGGTTCGTCGCCCGGTTTCCATTCCAAGCTGTATTCCCGGCTGATAACCGTATGCGGGAGGTCTTTTCCTTCCGCATCCTTTCCAAACTCAAACCACTTGTGTTCAATGATGCGCGTAAAAGGCGTTTCACGGTCCGTATAATTCATCACGGCATTGCCCTGATAATTGCCGATGTCCAGAATTTCATGCTCAAAGCGCACGCATCGATACTGCAAAGCTCCCAATGCATAGCGATAAAATGCATCAATCGGGCCGGTAAAGACGACCTTGTTTGCCACCGCATCGTATTCCGCTTTATCTTTTAAATAATCCACGCCCAGGCGCACTTCCACGCCCTCCAGCATGTTCTGAATCATCCGGGTATAACCGCCGATGGGAATTCCCTGATACCGCGCGTTGAAGTAGTTATTGTCAAACGTAAAGCGAACAGGAAGGCGCTTGATGATAAAGGCCGGCAAATCACGGCAATCCCGCCCCCATTGCTTCTCGGTGTATCCCTTGACAAGCTTTTCAAAAATATCCCTGCCCACCAACGATATGGCTTGCTCTTCGAGATTCTTGGGCTCCGTGATTCCTTCCGCTTTTCTCTGGCTTTCGATCATTTTCTCCGCCTCTGCGGGAGTCGTCACGCCCCACATCCGATTAAACGTGTACATGTTAAAGGGCATGGAATACAGCTCACCATGGTAATTGGCGACTGGACTGTTTGTATACCGGTTAAACTGCGCAAATTGCTGCACGTATGTCCATACCTGATCCAGATTGGTATGGAAGATGTGCGCTCCATATCGATGCACATGGATTCCCTCGATCTGCTCCGTATAGACATTTCCGCCGATATGATCGCGCTTTTCCAGTACCAAGACACTCTTCCCTGCCGCTTTGGCTTCATGTGCGAAAACAGCTCCGCTAAGACCAGCTCCGACAATCAAATAATCGTATTTCATATTCTCTGCTTCCCCTTTGAATTCAACATCCCGGCTTTTTCATTTCCGGTCCAGCAGTCAGAAAAACAAAACCCGTACCTTTTTATCATACCATATCAGAGCGTTCCTTGCAAATCCTTATCGCAAATTGCTTTTGTGTCAGTATAACGTAACCTCAGCGCTCTGAGCAAGCTCATCGATGCGCGCGTCGAGCTTGATCTGGCATCGTTCCGAATAAATCGTATAGGCCAACTGATCATAGACCTCCTGCGTCAGCTCGGTTTCTTCCGAGTTCTGTTCATCGAAGGCCGCTTGTACCTCTTCCTCGGTCACCGGACAATCCCGGGTCAGCCACGCATAGTAATTCACTGTTGCAATCTGTGTACGATACACGTCGATGTAGTCCTCCACAGTGACGCCCAGAAGCTGAGCATAGGTCAGCGCATATTCGGACATGTCCGCGTCATCATCGGTCTCCAACGTTTCACGAATGCTTTCTCCTACGTCCTTGAGCGCCTGCTCGTATGCGGCCTGCCCCTGCTCCAGACACCAATCTTCCGTCGCTTCATCCAGGTCATAGCAGCCTTGTGCGCGCATATCCTGCTCAACAAGCATATCCTCAATGGCCGCCGTGAGCGCCAAATCCTGTACGTAAGCCTTGATGGTCTCATCCGCCAAGTCTGCCCCCGAATTGCCGTACATGATGTAATAATAGCTTTCCATCGAGGCATACTCGGATTCAAGCAGCTCTTCACCATTCACCAGCGCAATCACCGGGGCTTCTGCGTTGTCTTCCGCCAAAGCGCAACCCATCGTCAGAAACAACGCGGCCAGCACCACCAGTGCGCGCAAAAAGTTCTTTCTCATACATGCACCTCATTCCATCCAATGTTTAAAGAAATGCGCCCAGGGTGTACAACCAAATTGCTTCGGTTCGCGCTGTCCACCCCGGGCGCATCGATGATTCAGTTTAGGGTGCCGGTGGAGCCATCAAGCTGCCAAACCACCCGCTCAGATTAATAGCTGAGGCCGAAACCGGAGACATAGAGGTTGCCGTCCGCATCCTTGTAGGCATAGCTGCCGGACGGGGACTGCGCCAGAACCTCAGGATCCATGTACTGATCCTTGTCGTAGCCCGGCACATCGTTCGGAGACGCACAGATCTCGTACACGTTGCCATCCTCGAGGGTCTGCTCCGTCAGAGCGATAACCTCTTCGCACGCGACCATGGTCACAGAGAGCTTGCCAGTCGGGTTGTAGTTGCCCAGCATGACGTCAACCTGCGCCTTGCGAGCGTTCTCGACAGATGCCGCAGAAGTGGTGTACTGCGCCAGCAGGCCATCACAGTACGGCTCGAGGTTGTCAAGAATCCACGGGCTGGTGCAAACGATGGTCGCGATGACCTTGCCGCCATTGCCATGGACGACTTCCGCGATTTCCGCGATCTCGTCCACATCTTCGAGCGTGGTCACTTCGATCTTTTCGCCAGTCTTCTCCTGGGAGCCAGTGCCGAACATCTCTTCGCTCGCCTTATCCATAGCGCGCTCGTCCACTTCGTAATCCTCCACCAGACTCAGCACCGCCTCGGACGGGCCAGCAGAAGTGGAGTTGGTCGCCTTGGGCTGCACGTACAGGTAAGCAACTTCGGCCTCTTCCTCGTCATCGACGATTTCAAAGCCCTGAGCCTCGAACAGCGCGGTCATCGCTTCGATGGTCGCATCATCTTCGCCCGTGCCAGTGAAGGAAGCGATGAAGAGCTTCGTGCCCGCATTGGCCTGCAGCGGCAGCGCACCTTCATGGTTCTTCATCAGGACGGTGGCCTTCAGGTGCAGGTCATACGCCTGCTCGCTGGCCGTCGCCATGTTCGTAGCGCGAACCTCATCGGCCTTCTCGTAATCGAGATAGGGGTTCTCGAAGAGGCCCTGCTTGAACAGCGCCGTCGCGCGGTTGATGTTCGCACGATCCAGATCCGCCTTATCCAGCAGGCCCGCAACAACAGCGGAAGCGATACCTTCAGGATACAGCTCGCCGCCAATGGCGTCGGTGCCGGCCTGGATCAGCAGAGCATAGCGCTCAACGCCGGTGAGCGTCTCCACGCCGAAGGTCTGCGTGTTGGTGATACCGGAGTCGGAGTTCACAAATCCGTCGAAGCCCATCACATCGCGCAAGAGCGTGGTGATGATCTCCTCATTGTAAGCGGAGCCCAGCTCGTTGACTTTAACTTCGTGACCGCGATAGGTCTGCGTCACAGAGCGGGAATCCGACGTATCGCGGGAATAGCACGGCATGATCGCGCCAACACCCGCGTCAATGGCCGCCTGGAAGCCCACCAGCTGGTACTTCTCCAGAGAGCCCTCGGTCGGATACAGTCTCCACTGTCCCTGATACGTGTGAGACTCGAAGCCGTTCTCAGCAGCACCGTCGCCCGGGAAGTGCTTGGCAGAGAGGACAACAGAGTTCTCGTTGACGCCCTCGGTGCCGTACTGATAGCCGTCAACCAGCGCAGTGATGATGCCCGCAACGATGTCGGGGCGCTCGCCATAGGTGCCGGAGTTACGCGGCCAGCGCGGGTCGGTCACCAGGTCGATCTGCGGGCCATACATGAAGATGATGCCCTGCGCACGCCACATCTGGCGATCGACCTCAGCATATTCCTTGATCGCGTCGAAGTTGCCATCGCCCAGCACCGCAGCCGCCATGCCCAGAGAATCCGGGAAGCCGGCAGCGATCGGGTTGGAGATCAGGGTATACGGGATGACCGGGCTGCCGGTCTTGGAGGAATCCCATTCAATGATCTCGGTCGCCACGTTGGTCATCAGCGCCACAACAGAAGCGTCGTAGTTCAGACCGCCGCGATACACGCCCGCGCGCACCTTGCCAATGGTCAAAACCTGATCATCCGCACCCGCAAAGCCGGAAGCAGAACGGTTGAACAGGG
>CALVTV010000009.1 GCA_944363005.1 uncultured Clostridia bacterium
TTTTTCTCTATCTGTCCAACCAACCCATGTCATTCCTCCCAATGCGAAAGGCGCCCCGCCATGGGACGCCTTATAATCATTCTCTTTGCTCCAACAGGATGCGCAGGTAATTTCTTCGCTCATACAGCACTCGGTCAATGTAAACAATTCCCTCGCAGACACGGTAAAAGGCAAGATAATTGCCTGCCTTCACAAAACGATAATCACTGCAAATGCGCGATATGGCATCCAGAGGCGCGCCGCTGTATGGAAACTGCCGTAGCGCCTCCACCCTGTCCAGAATCGCGTTTACCGTATTGTCCGCTGCATCGGGATTGCCCAGATCCGAATGGATGTATTCCCAAATGTCATCGAGATCTTTCAGCGCCTCGGGCGCGTATTTCAAATCAGCCATTTCTCTTATCCCTGAAATGGTCGCGCACATCCTCGGCGGACAGCCAGCCGCTTTCCTCTCCGGACCTTCTGCCCCTATTCAGCTCACCGACCAGCGCAATCTCTGCCTGGAGTTTCTCATAATCTCTAATATCCAAAATCGCATAGGAACCACGACCATTTCGAGTCAGGAACACAGGGGCATCGACGCCAACCTCGTGCAGAACTTCGGTGTAATTTCTCAAATCTGTTATGGGTTTGATGTTTGGCATACCGCCACCTCCTCAATGGCAGTATACCACGATCTGCTGTAAAATACAACCGTGAATTTTACAGCAAATCAAAACCTGCTCACCACACCGATCACCGCGCTCACGGGCCGCAGGAGTTTTCGCTTGCGCTCCTCTTCCAGCTCCGCGATGTAGCGCACAGCCATGGCGAGCGCGGAATAGCGATCCTTGTGCTGGTTGGTTCGCGCCACGTCGTAGAGTACGGCTGCGCCTGCACCCGAGCGCATGACGATATTGCCCATCTCGATCTGCAAAGCGTCGCTCTCCAGATAAACCGCTTTTTCCGGCAGGGTCAGTTTGCGCGCTTTCGGCGTATCTTCTTCGCCCTCTTCGTCGGCAACCGTTTCCGCAAAGCGCGAGGCCACCGGAAGTTCCAGCGTGCGCTGCTCCAACGCAACGCGCAGGCAGGAAACCAACTGCTGGTTGATCTGCGCGCTGGCCTTGACGCTGCGCAGCATCGGCACGGCGTTGTGGATGATTGTCCGTTCATCGTCGAGCGTCCAGGGCGGATATTCCCTGCCTCTCTCATCTGTCCACGGCTGCGCGAGAAACTGCGGAAAGGCGTCGCCCAGGCCGCGATGGTCGAATACGATGCGCGTCACGCGAGGGAAAGCCGCGTACGTCTTGCGCACTTCGTCGGCCAGCGCATCCAGGCGCTTGCCGTGATACGAGCGCATATAGACCAGCTTCTTCAGGTATGCGCCGTTTTCCAGTTCGATGAGCTTGAGCACGCAGATAACCGCATTGTCCGCGGTGCGTTCGCTGGACGTGGCGAGGTCCACGCCCATCACATACTCGGACGTACAGCTTGTCGGCTGGGCAAGTTCCACGCGTTTGAGCACGCGGCAGCCTTCGGTCAGATCATACGGGAACATGCTGCCTGATTCCGCGCCCACAAAGATACTGCCGTATTCCATGGCGAACTTGGTCTCCGGCATCTTGCGCCGCTCCGCGAGGAAGAACGCCATATCCGTAATCCCCACGCGCGCCGCGCTGCGATAGTCCAGCGCACAGGCAAAGCTCGTCGGGTCGCCCCTGGAAAACTCCTTGAGTGCCGCCATAAACATGGCGTAAAAGTAGTTGCTCTTGAGGCACGCGGAGGTGATCGAGATTGTCTTGCTGGCGTAGTCCGCAATGCCCCGCTGATGGCAGATATCGCGCCGTGTGTTTTTCACCGGCGCAATGACCGCGTCCAGGTCGTCCGCCTTGACCTCGGGGCTTTCGTCGATCACCACAATCTTTGCGCGGTTGCCGCGCATGGCGCCCACGCTGAAGCTCTCGATCTTGGAGCCGTTCTTCAGCGTACAAACGCCCTTGTTGCGCGAGAGCTGCACCGGCCGGTGGCCGTCTGCCTGAATCTCGCGCATGATCTCCGGATTGCGGATGAAGTAATCCTGGATCTTCTTGACGATCAGCGTCGCCTGCTCCGCCGTGCCGGACACTACGGCGATCAGGCTGCCCGGATAGAGAACGCCCATGGCGAGACAGCACAGCGCCGTGAGCCACGTCTTGCCGTAGCCTCGACTTTTGACGACCATGAGCGTATCCGCATTCCCGAACTGCCGGGCGACCACCTGCTGCGTATCCTTGAGCCTGATCTTGAAATACTGCTGGATGAATACATCCTAATGCGTCCGCCAGTAAAAGATCTGCCGGGCCCAGAGCTTCAGATTGCGGAGTTCTCGAATCTGCGTAATCGTCACACAACCACCTGCTCAAGTCCGACCGCCGCAATCGTGTGCCGGAAGTCCGCCAGAATGCGATCGATGTCGTCGGGTTCAAAGGTTGCGGGCGGAGTGTCCAGCTCGCCGCTCATCTCGATCTTCGCCACGATCGCGCCCTAGGACCCCAGTCCTGCCATATCGCCGGGTTTGGGCTTGCAGGCGGCGAAATTGGCGGATTTCGAAAGGTTGTCGAAGATCGCCTGCGCCTTTTCCCATTCGGCTACGCTGGCCTTGCCCTGGCGCATCCGGTTATACTTGATGTCCGCGTCCTAAGACGCCTTGGCCGCCTTGCGGGCGTAGTCCTGAATGTTCTGGTTGTCCAGCACGAACCCTTCCTCCAGCCGAGCGTAGTAGTCGTCCAGATAGTCGATCTCTCGCTGGGTGT
>CALVTV010000010.1 GCA_944363005.1 uncultured Clostridia bacterium
CCATGGCGCTTGACGTAATAGAGCGCAACATCGGCCCGGCGGTACAGCGAAGCATAATCGTCTTCCGGCTCAGCGAACGCGGCGCCCATGCTGCAATGCAGCGCAATATCCACGGAAAGCCCCGGCATCGTCAAGCGCAGCTGTTGCTGGAAGGTGTCAATCAGCGCCTGCACCTGCGCGCGTGCCCGCGCATCCCGCAGGAAGATCATGAACTCATCTCCGCCAATGCGCCCGATGACCTCGGCCTGCGTAAATACAGCGCGCATCCGGCTGGCCAGTACCATGATCGCGCGATCTCCAATCGGATGCCCGTACGTGTCGTTGATGCCCTTGAGATCGTCCAAATCCAGCAGAATCAGCAACCCCTGCGTTTTCCCCTCCATTTGCAAAGCGGCTTCAACCGCCGCGCGCGTGGAAGCCTGATTGAGCAGGCCGGTCATGGAGTCCGTCGCCGCGCGCAGGGTCAGCGCCGAATTCTCGCGGGAAAGACGGCGGCGGTCCCGGCGCAGCAAGAGGATCATCACCAGCGCGCAAGCGCACAAGATCGCCACAATCGCGCAAGTCTGCACGTTAAACAGGCGCGTAATATTTTCAAATTCCGCAGTCATCCGCTTCACGGGCACCAGACAAAACAGCATCCATCCGTTTTGCTCAAACGGCGTCTGCACGACGATGAATTTCTCTCCCTGATACGTGACGGTATAGGCATTGACCTCGCGCGCCGCAACCGATTCGCGCACCTGCTGCGCCATCTCTTCCCCAAAGAACGAAGGGCTTGGGATGACCCGCGTCTGGTTCTGGCTTTCGGGAATGAACAGCTCTTCCCGGCTCGCGCCGAAGAGCACATTGCCCTGGGAATCGGTCAGCATCGAGATGGATTCTTCCCGATCTCCGTCCTGCAAGAGCATCAGTCCAAATTCCTGCGCCCGGTACGTAACCCCCAGCGCACCGAGCACCTGACCAGCCTTGTCCCGGATGGGGACGCTGAGCAAAACGGAGAGTTCTTCCTCAAATTCCGCATAAAACGGCGGGGAAATGGACCCTTCCCCTTCCAAAAGAGCGGCCAGCCCCGCTTGGTTCTCCCCTTGCCCAGAGGTCCCGTTGTCCACCGTGTAATACCCGTCCGCGTCGATGATGAGCACGTGTTCAAAATCACCGGCATCCAGCAGCAGCCGGCTCACCATGTCAAACGTATCCGAATCCATGAGCGCCTGCTCTCCGAAGGACTGAGAAAATGCGCGCAGTAGCACAAAACGCGAATCCAGCAGCGTCGAAATGTACCGCTTTTGCCGGTCTGCGTATTGCTCAATGCGCGCGCTCGTGCTCGATTCGATTTGCCGGTTGATCATTCGGCTGAAAATCAGGAAGACAAGCAGGGTGAGCATGATGCCCGTCAACGACAACATTGCCGTATATGGCCATGAGCGTTTTTTCATGCCGTCCCTCCCAAGCTGGGCAATTCCCATTATATCGCTGCCATTATACCATAAATTCCAGAACCGGAAAAGCAGATTTTCCATCATGAAAACAAGAAAAACGGAGCAAAATGTGGAGCAAGACGATCACAAGGAGTTGAAAACGGATGTTCCGCAAATTCTTGAACGCGCTGGCCCGCTGGCCGTACCGTTTTCTGGCGGTTGCCGCCGTGCTTGCGCTGCTGCTTTGCCTGCTGCCTCTGCGCGTGGATGCCCCCGGCCAGGCCAACGCGCCCCAAACCGCTCAAAGCACAAGTGCCCCGCAGATGCAGGGCGTCCCGGCCGGCGCCTACCTCTCTGAGCGCACGCAGAGCGGATGTGCCCTGCATCGGACAATCTACTATGCTCCCTGCGGTCACAGCGTTCAGCGTCGGGAATCCCTGCCCGCCGCATTGGTCGGGCTCTCTCGCTCCGCGCTGGAAACGGAAATGGACAGCGTGATTCCCGGCGCGCAAATCACCGGCTTTTCCGCCCAGGAGGTGGACATCTCCGTGCAGGTCGGCATTCCCTGTCCGCTGCATTGGGTGCTCAAAACGGGTTCAGACGGCAAACTTACCGTGCTCCAAAACGTGAACGGCGATTCTCTCTCCGTAGTGCGCACGACCGATATCTCCGCGTCCACGCTCTCCGCGGACATGCAGGCGCAACTGGCCGAGGGCATGGTTTTTGACCAAGTGCAGACGCTGGAAGGCTATCTGGAAAACCTGAGCAGCTGAAAAGAAAAGCCGCAAAAATTGACATTTGAGACGGTCGTTCGTATCGTTGAACAGTTATGTATTGCGGCATAATGTCCTTTCGCCTACAATACATACCATCAGCCAATATCATACGGCTTCTCTCATAGCCCCCCAATCTGATAAGGAGGAATCACGATGCGTGTCGTCAAAAAGCCCGAAGAGCGCAAGGCAGAAATGGTCGCCGCCGCTGCCAAATTGTTTGCCCAGCAGGGATTCGTGCGCACGTCCGTTGCGGAAATCGTCTCCGCTGTGGACGTAGCCAAGGGTCTGTTCTACTATTATTTTACCACCAAGGATGACATGGTTCGCGCCGTGGTCGAGGGCTATTGCAGCTATCTGGGTACCGTCGCCGATACCATCGCCCAGAGCCAGGGCACCGCAGAGGAAAAGTTTGACCGCCTGCTCAGCTATCCCGCATGGACGCAGTGCTTCACGGCCCCGCTGACCGCCGACCTGTGCCTGCCCCAGCATGCCGCGCTTTATGCCGACATGTGCGATCGGGTTTACGCCCATATGGGCCCGGCCCTCAAAGCCATGACACGCCAGGCGCTCAGCGAGCGCGGCGCTTCCCCCGAGGAAGCGGATACCCTTGTCGGCGTAGCCCTGTATGGCATTCTGATGATGGCCCGCCGCGGAGAAATCAACATGCGCGAAGTCGCCAAGACCATCAAGCGCACGATCGACGGCGTGGCGCAAGCCGCGTGAGCCTTTCCAAGGGATTTTCCCTTTTCTAATAGATCAATCTCTCTCCATCAAGCAAAATGCACCGCAATGTGGCGGTGCGTTTTGCGTTTTTGCTGTCAAACTCGTGGAAAAAATGGGCAATGTCGCGATTTTTCGCCGGAGCAATTGACAAGTTCATGACATAATGGTACAATATCCGCGCTCAATTTGCGATGCGCTCTCGTGAGCGGATCGCGCTGAACCCGAGAAGGAGGTATACCTTATGAAGAAGCTCGCATCCGTGATGCTCGCGCTGCTGATGCTCACCGGCGTGGCCGCATCGGCAGAAACCTTCACCGGCACCGCCAACGGCATTGGCGAGGTGACCGTGACCCTGACCGTCGAGGATGGCAAGATCACCGACGCGCTGGTCAGCGGCGAAGGCGAAACCAAGGGCATTGGCTATGAGCCCTGTGCCGACGGCACCTACGCCGCGGCGATTGTTGAAGCGCAGGGCGCGGATATCGATAACATCTCCGGCGCAACCGTGACCACCGATGCCGTCAAGGCCGCGACCCTCAAGGCCATGCAGGCCGCGGGTCTGGCCGAGGCCGAAGCCGTCACCGTCGAAGACGCCACATGCGACGTTGTGATCGTTGGCGCGGGCGGCGCGGGCATGAGCGCTGCGCTGCAGGCCGTCGATTCCGGCGTTGAAAGCGTAATCATCGTTGAAAAGGCCGGCTCCACCGGCGGCAACACCTCCCGCGCTACGGGCGGCATGAACGCGGCCAAGACCGCCGCGCAGGACAAGAACACCTGGTCTGATGCCACCACGACCGCCGTCGAAAAGACGATCGCGGACGCCAAGGCCAACTACGGCGACACGCTGGGCGACCTGATCGCCACCGTGGAGGAGCAGTTTGAGGCCTACAAGGCCAACCCGACCGGCTACTTCGATTCCCCGGAGCTCTTCGCGCTGGACACCATGGTCGGCGGCAAGGGCATCAACAACCTCGATCTGGTCATGACCCTGACGGAAAACTCCGCCGAGGCGATCGACTGGCTGGCGACGAAGAACGCGTTCCTGGTGGACGTGGGCTCCTTCGGCGGCGCCTCTGTCATGCGCATTCACCGCGCCCTGACCGATGAGGGCAAGACCACGCCTGTGGGCTCCTACCTGGTCAAGGTCTTCACCGAAGACATCGGCGCCGAGGACAAGATTGACCTGCGCCTGAACACCGCCGCCACCGAGCTGGTCGTCACCGACGGCAAGGTTACCGGCGTGAAGGTCACCACGGAGAACGGCGACTACACCATCCATGCCAAGGCGGTCATCCTGGCCTCCGGCGGCTTCGGCGCGGATCTTGACCGCGTGGCCGAGTATCAGCCGGGCCTCAAGGGCTTTGTGACCACCAATGCCCCGACCATCACCGGCGACGGCATCGACATGGCCGTGGCCATCGGCGCGGCGACGGTCGATATGGATCAGATCCAGATTCACCCGTCCGTGTACACCGAGACCGCTGCCCTGATCACCGAGGGCATCCGTGGCGACGGCGCCATTCTGGTCAACCAGAGCGGCGAGCGCTTCGTCAACGAGCTGGAGACCCGCGACGTCGTCTCCGCGGCGGAACTCGCGCAGGAGGGCGGCTACGCCTATACGATCGTCGATCAGAAGATGATGGACAACTCCGCGACCTATGCGGGCTACTACACCAAGGGCTATGCGCTCAAGGGCGAAACCGTTGCCGAGTTGGCTGAGGCCATGGGCACCGACGCCGCCACCCTCGAAAAGACGCTAAACGACTGGAACGCGGCTGTGGACGCGCAGAACGACGAAGCCTTCGGCCGTCTCTCCTTCGCGCAGAAGCTGGATACCGCCCCGTACTATGCCATCAAGGTGGCTCCGGGCATCCATCACACCATGGGTGGCCTGAAGATCAACACCGCCGCTGAAGTGCTCACCGAGGACGGCACGGCCATCCCCGGCCTGTACGCGGCTGGCGAAGTCACCGGTGGCGTCCATGGCGCAAACCGCCTGGGCGGCAACGCTGTGGCTGACATCGTGATCTTCGGCCGCATCGCGGCGCAGAGCGCGGCAGCCTACATCGCCGAATAATCCTAAATCCCTCATCCGCCGGCAATCCGTTGCCGGCGGATTTTTGTTGCAAAAAAAGAACGCGGGCTTTTGTTCCCACGTTCTCCGGATGTCATGCGTTCTACCCCGGCCCGCGCGCAGCTTTTCCGGGCATTGATTCCCTTCTTCGCTTCGCGCGGAAATCACGTGCCCAGCGGCTTTTTGCCCGGCGTGCCTGCCCGCCGCGGATACGCCGCAGGCGTTTTGCCCGTCTTGTCCGTGACCAGCAGCACATGGGCCCAGTCCCGCCGGCCCGGCACAGGCGCATCCACCACGCCGCGCACCGTCCCGCCCAGCACGAAGGCCGCGCGCCGTCCCGCCGTCAGTTCCTGGGCGACGCCCGGCCCCTTCCAGGCGATCGAAACCCCGCCCTGGCGCACAAACGGCAGCGTCAACTCCTGCAACGTTGCCGCACCGGCCACCGCGCGGGATACCGCGACGTCGTACGCCTCGCGATGCGCCGCCATTCGCGCGGCATCCTCCGCCCGCGCATGCAGCGTTTCGGCGCGAAGGCCCAACTTCGCCAAGGCATCCTGCAAAAACGCAATCCGCTTTTGCAGCGCGTCCAGAAATGTCATGCGCAAATCCGGCCGCAAAATCAGCAGCGGCATGCCCGGGAACCCTGCGCCCGTGCCCACGTCGATGATCTTTGCCTCCGGGGCAATCAGGCCATGCGCCAGCGGGGCCGCGCTGTCCAGATCGTGCCGGTCGATGCGCTCGTCCTCGTCGAGCACCGCCGTCAGATCCATGCGCGCATTGTACGCATCCAGGATCGCGTGAAACGCCTCAAACCGATCCAGCGCCTCGGCGTCAAAGGCAACGCCCATCTGCGTCAGGCCGTTCGCCAGTCTCTCTCTGTTCATCTGTTTTCTCCCCTCGGTTTCCACAAGCGCGCGGTTCAGTCCACGCCCAGCAGCGTCTGTATCCACAGCTTCACCCAGCTCAGCCCCTCGCGCAGGTGGTTTTTGATGAAGTACTCCGGTTTGGAGGGGCTGCCCTTGCCCGTGGCGGAGATGCCCTCCTGGCGGCAAAGCTCCAGGGCGCGCGCCACGTGATAATCGCTGGTGACAATCAGCGCCTGCGTGAACCCCTGTTCTTCCATGATCGCGCGGGCAAAGCGCAGGTTTTCGCGCGTGTTGAAGGAATTCGTCTCCGCAATCACGTGCTCAGGCGCCACCCCGCGCGCAATCAGCCAGTCGCGCATCACATCGCCCTCGGCGCGTGGCTCGTCAAGCCCCTGCGCCCCGCAGGTGATGATCCACTGGGGCGCCGCTTCGTAGCTCTCCAGGGCCAGCGTCAGCCTGCGCTCCAACGCCACGGAGGGCGTGCCGTCCGGTTGAACCTGCGCGCCCAAAACGATGATCACGTCGCTCTCTTCCACAGGCGGCAGGTGCGTTTCCTGCCAATAGACATACCCCATCAGCGCCAGCGCACAAACCACACCCAGCACCAAAACCGTCACGAACAACCGGATCAGTCTCCTTCCCAAAAGCCGCATGCGTCACTCTCCTTTGTCGTCTGTGAGAAGCTCCATGAGCGAAATGCTCCCGCCGCCTTCGGCCCGCAATCCGCTGGCCGCCGTGTCCGCGGGCACGCGATAATCCACATTTTCCTCCGGCCCCATATGCAGCATGCTGCGTGCGAGGGAATACGCTTCCCCGCCACAGAGCACCAGATGATCCACCAGATTCACGCCCACCAGGGCCAACGCCTTGCCAATCGTGCGCGTCACGCGCTCATCGGCGGGCGACGCCTGCGCGATACCGCTGGGATGATTGTGCGCCAACAGCACACCGTACGCGTGATGGCGCAGCGCCAGTTGAACAACTTCCCGCGGATAGATGCTCACGCGATCGAGCGTGCCCCTGCGCAGCAGCGCCGGATGAATCACGCGGCCGCTCTGATCCAGGCAGATCAGGTAAATGCGTTCTTCGTGCGCGCCGTAAAACAGCGAAGCGCAGTACGCCGCCGCATCCTCAAAATTGAAAATCGAAGGCCGTTCGCCCATCAGACTACGCTGGTAGCAGCCAAAGAGTTCCGGAATGAGCGCAATCAGCGTCGCCGTTCGCTCGCCGACACCCTCCACGCGCATGAGTTCCTCCACATCGGCTTCCAGCACAGCGCCCAGGGAACCGAACTGTTCCAGCAGCGCATGCGCCATCGGGTTCACATCATGCTGCGCAATGGCGTACGTGAGCAGCAGTTCCAGCATCTCATGCTCCGCAAATCCAGCCAATCCCTGCGCCCGAAAGCGCTCGCGCAAACGCCTGCGATGACCGGCGTGGATCGATTTCTCCTTGGCGGCCACCTTTATCCCTCCATGATCATCGAACCCAGCGTCTCGGGGCTCTCCGCGATGGGCGCGCCCGTGCGCTCAAGCCGCTCGAGGCTGTTGTGGCCCCACGGCACCAGGATACACGCCGCCCCCAGCGCCCGCGCCAGTTCGGCATCCGTATGCATATCGCCTACAAACACCACCTGCTCGGGGCAAAGGTTCAGCGCCCGCATCTGGTTGCGCCCAATCTCGAGCTTGACCGTCGCGCTCTCGTCGCCAAGGCCGTTGACCGCGCGCATATAAGGCATTAACCCGAGCTGCTCGCACTGATGCAGAAGCGACGGTTCATAGGAGGCCGAGAGCACCGACTGCGCGATGCCCCGGGCATGCAGCGTCTTGACAAGCTCCAGCATGCCCGGAATCAACCCGGCCTCAACGATGCCCGCGTTGAAGATGTCAAGCCAAAGACGGCTGATCTTCTCATAGGAATGCACGCCGAAATCGACCCCCATCGCGGTATAAAAGTCCCGTACGGGCATGGTCATCTTCGCGCGGTATTCCTCCAGCGTGATGGAAGGCAGACCGAGCTGCGCAAACACCGCGTTGTTGGTCTGTACGGCCAGCTGCGCATCGCTCAGCAGCGTACCGTTGAAATCCCAAATGATATGCCTGACCATATGTGCTCCTCATGCATGGAATATGTGCTCACTCAAACAGCGCCTGAATCTCTTCCTTGGAAAGCTTGGTGGGCATCTGCTCGCCGGCCGTGATCATCTGATCGAACAGCTCGCGCTTGCGCTGGCCCAGGCGCACCACCTGCTCCTCGATGGTTCCCCGCGTGATGAGCCGAATGACGGTCACCGTCTGCTTTTGGCCGATGCGATGCGCGCGGTCGGTCGCCTGATCCTCCGCGGCCGGGTTCCACCACGGGTCAAAGTGAATCACCGTGTCCGCGCCCACGAGGTTGAGGCCCGAACCGCCCGCCTTCAGCGAGATCAGGAACACCTGCCCCTGTCCGCCGTTGAACGCCTCCACCAGCTCCATGCGGCGCTTGGAAGGCGTTTCCCCGTCCAGGTACAGGCACTCGATGCCGATGGCCTCAAGCCTGCGCTGCACGATGCGCAGCATGCGCGTGAACTGGGAGAAGATCAGCGCGCGATGGCCCGCCTCCAGCGAACCGGGCAACACGTCCAGCAGCAGATCGAGTTTGCCGCTGGATGCCGCGTACTCCGGCAACACCAGCGACGGATGGCCGCAGATCTGGCGCAATTCCGTGATGGCCGCGAGCACCTCTACGCTGCCCGCGCGCTCGACCTGCGGGCGCAGGCGCAACAGGCTCGCCTGATACACGCGGCGCTGCTCCTCCGTCATGTCCGCCATCAGCTGCATCTCGTTCTTCTCCGGCAGTTCGCGCAGCACGTCGCCTTTGAGGCGGCGCAACAGGAACGGGCGAATGCGACGCCGGAGCACCTCCAGTTCCTCGCCGCTGCCAAAGCGGTGCATGAACTGCGCAAAGGAGAGCAGGTAGCCCGGCAGCACGAAGTCGAAGATCGACCACAGCTCGCCCGGATGGTTTTCCATCGGGGTGCCGGTCAGGGCAAAGCGCGTTTGCGCCTTGAGCTGCTTGACCGCGCCCGCGCCCACGCTCATGGCGTTCTTGATATACTGCGCCTCGTCCAAAATGGCGAAGCGGAAGCCGATGGCCGACAACTGCGCGATGTCGCGCCGGATGAGCGGATAGCTGGTGATGTACACGTCCACATCGCAATCCGTCGCAGCCAGCCGCGCAATCGTCTGGCTGCGGGCATTCTGGCTGCCTTCGCCGACAGCCACATGCAGCCCCGGCGCAAAGCGGCGGATTTCGGAAAGCCAGTTGTACACCAGAGACGTCGGCGCCACAACGATCGACGTGCACGGCCCCTCCGTATTCTGGCTTGCCCAAAGCAGCAGCGCAATGACCTGCAACGTCTTGCCCAGGCCCATGTCGTCCGCGAGAATGCCGCCCATGTGCAGCCGGTCGAGCGCCTGCATCCACATGAAGCCGCGCGTCTGATAGGGACGAAGCATGCTGCCCAGCGGTTCGGGACAGGGTTCCCCGTCCGCGTTCATGCTGCTGACGAACTGGCTGACCGTCGTGTCCACCTGTACGGGGACATTGCCGCCCTCAAGCAGGCTGAGCAAATACGCCGCCCGGAACGACGCCACGTCCACCGCATTGCCGGTTGCCTCCGCTTCGTCCTCGGGTTCGTCCTTGTCCGCGGCGGCTTCCGCCAACTCGCGCCATTCGTCCATATCCGTCAGGTCGAGGAACGAACCGTCTTTCAGGCGGAAATACCGCCTGCGTTCGCGCAGCGCCCGCAAAATGGCGAGCACTTCGGGCGCCGGTTCGCCATTCTCCTGCATTTCCAGCCGCAGCGCGCCGTCCTGCATGCGCAGCGTGCCGGTGAAATGCGGTTTGCGCGGCGTCATCCGGCGGAACTCGTCGGAACAGTAGACCTCCGCCGCGTCGCGCATGGCATAAATGCCCTCCGTCAGGAAGCGATAGATCATCTCCTGGCCAATGAGCACCACGCGCCCCTTCTGCATGCGGAAGCCCGCCGCCGCCAACAGATCCAGCGCACTGCGCTCACGCGCGGCATCGCGCAAGAGCAATACGCCTTCCTCCTGCTCACCGGCAGACGCCTGCGGCGCAAAGGGATCGATCTGCGTATCGCCGTAGCGGAAGACCATTTTGGCCACAACCATCCGGTCCTCGCGGTCAAAATACGCCTGCACCGCCAGCGGCCGGCGCACAATGCGCTCGGCGAGCGCGCCATCGAGCGTCACAGTGCCGGCCCGTTCCAGCGCGGGCAGCAGCTCCGAGATCACCCGCGCATGCTGGGTCGCGTCGAACCTGAAGGACGCCTGGCCCTCGCGCCCCGCCGCCTCGATCACCCGCACGATATCCCGCTGCGCGCCGGGAAGGCGAAGCACATCCCCGTCGCAGTAGACAAACGAGCAATCCGCATCCAGCGGCCGCAGCGAACGCGGCATTTGCGCAGTGATTTCCAGTTCGCGCCCACTGCGCGCCACGCCAAAGAGCAGTTCCACCTGCCCGTCAAACACGCAGGGGATCTGCACGACCTCCTCGCCGAAGGAAATCCGGAACGGCTTGGCCATCAAAAGCTGCATCAGCCGCGGCACAAAGCGCGGCGGAATCGACAGATACTTCGCCTCCAGGCCGGTTTGCGCCAGGTTCCCCTCCAGGCCGCTGACGTACGCCGCATCCTCCAGCAGGCGAATGATCTTCTCCTCCACGCCGGTGAACCCCATCCACGCCGGTTCGAGCACAAAGCCCTTGCCAAAGGAGAGGCTCTCCTTCTTTTGCAAGCCCGTCAGGAATTGCGCCATCGATTTGACGACATACATTCTCTCCTGCCCCACCCGCAGGGACACGCGCATCGGCTCGTGTTTGCCGATCACGCGCAGTGTCACCTCGAGCTTGAGCGGCGTTTCCACGGGCAGCGCGCTTTGCAGCGTGCCCATCAGCTGCGCGGCATTCTCCCGCGCCCGGCGGCGGCGCATCTCCTCAATCGCGCCGGACGCCATCGCCTGCATCATCGCCGCGGCCAAATGGCGGCAGGGTTTATGCACATTTCCGAAAAAATCGCACGAGCAGCGGCCGCTCAGCCGGCTTCCCGCGCCAACGCGCACCACGCGCCGCGGGTCGGCATCCACGACGTAGCGCAGCATGCCGTTCTCTTCCTCCAGCGGATGCACGCCGCCCGCACGGTAAAGCGCCAATCCCGCCTGATATTCTTCCTCCGGCGTGATCCGCCGAAGCGTTTCCATTCCCTCTGTCACACTGTCTCCCCGATCCCATCAAGCTGGCCCCAATGGGGCAATCTTTTAAATATTCGTCAAAGCAGCCCGGGATTCCTGCCAAAGAGCCAAAGAAAGCCTTCGTCATGGAGCACGTTTGGCAGATTTGGGGTAAGGCCTGATTTCATCGGTCACGCCGAGCAAATAGTCCGTGGACGTTTCGTAGAATTGCGCCAACTGGATGAGTATGTCCACCGGAAGCTGCCGCTGTCCGTTTTCGTATTGCGAATATGTGTTCTGGCAAATATGCAGATATGCCGCCACCGTTTTCTGCGTCAAATCCCTGTCCTCGCGCATTTCCCGCAGCCGCATATCCTCGCCTCCCGGCTGCATTATATGCAATCGCAAATTGAGATATTGTGTTATATCTCATCTTGTGATATAATGATCCCGGAAGGCAGAAAGATTTCACCGCATGAATTGGAAGCATATTGAAGGAAAAGGATGGGAACAGCATGAAACGGATATTGATCATTTTGACTCTGGCTTCGCTGCTTTTGGGGGCAGCCATTTGACATGCCCGCGCGCTGCGTCTGCGCCGTCCCCCCGCATTTTCAGCACAAAATCCGCAGGGCCGTCAGCAAGCACCGGAATGATTTCTGCGGCTTGACCGGCCCGTTCATGACATGATATACTGACTGCACACAACAGGCAGGGGAGGTCGTTTTCATGTCGGACAAAAGCAGGAAAACCGAGGCGGTCAAAACCGGCATTTCCTTTGGCAGCGCGCTGGCTATGGTCATCAGCTACACCACCTGGCATTCGGTGGGTTGGGCCATCTTTCACGGCCTGCTCGGCTGGGTTTACGTCATCTACTTTGTGCTCAAATACTGAGCAGCTAACCGGAGGCGGCGGCCTCCTTTTTTTGTGCCGTCCATTTTCCTGTCCAAGCGTTCGCTCTTCGCAGGATCAAGCCAAAAAGCAGGCCTCCCGAAATCCGCTCGGGAGGCCGCTTTTGTATGGCGCTCATTCAATTTTATCCACAAACAGCAATTCAAAGCGCGGCACGGCGACGCTGTTGCCCACCTCGTCCTGTTCCTCAAACACACCCGCGACGGTGACCACGACGCTGAGCATGTCGCCCTCGCGCACGCCCATGTCCTCGTCCGCCACGATGACCACCGGGTTAAACCAGGTTCCGGAGGAATCCTTGTTGAACTGCATGCGCACATAGTGCACATCGCCGCTCGCGCTGACCCGAATCACCGGGCCGTAGAGGCTCATGATCTTGCCCTGATCCTGTTCGCGGTTCTGTTGCAGGTTCTTGTAGCTGATCTTCTCGGCGGTGTCCTTGACCTTCTGCTGTTCCTGCGAGAGCGTCATCTCGCGCTTGATCGTGAACTGCACGCGCCGCTGGTCGTAGCCGTCCTTGTCGCAGATGAGCGTGTAGTCGTATTCGCCCTCTTCCTTGGTTGTCAGCTCAAAAGAGAAGGAGCCGTCGTTGCCGGATCGCTTCTTGGTCAGGCCGTAGGGCGTGACGAGCTGGAAGCTGACGCCCGCAAGCGTTTTGCCGCTGATGGTCACGGTATCGGTCGTGACCGTGACGGTGCTGCCCTCCTGCGCGCCTTCCAGGCTGACGGGCAGCGTGCGCGCGCTGTAGGCGGTCGTGCCGCTGACGCTCGCGGGGTTCATGCCGTCCTTGCTCGCGGTGAGCGTGATGTCGTAATTGCCCTCTTCGGGCAGCTCCACCAGCA
>CALVTV010000011.1 GCA_944363005.1 uncultured Clostridia bacterium
CACTGGCACTGGAGGAGGCAAACGAAGCGCTCCTCCGTCAGCTGGAGACGGCGTCCAGCGGCGAACGCATCCGCAATCTGGCGCAGAACGAACTGGGTATGCTGCGTCCGGAACGCGCGAAGCAGGAAACGGTTTATATTCGTACCCATGATTATGTTCAGGAGGAAACGGTTCAGGAGAATCCGGAGCCCCAAATGGAGCTGCTGGATATCCTGCTCGGGTTGTTCAACGTATTTCATATAGGAGAGTGAGAGGGCTTGCGTTCACCGGGAGCCACCGTACGAAAGCGGCTGGTCTTGCTGATGAGCGGATTCTTTCTCCTCTTTCTTTGCGTGGCCGCAAGGCTGGTGGATCTGCAAATCCTTCAGGCAGAGGAGCTGACGCAGCGCGGTGTGCGTCAATGGACGCGCAGCGGTATCGTCTCGGCAAAGCGCGGCAGCATTGTGGACCGCGAGGGGCGCGTGCTCGCGCAATCGATGACAAGCTTTATCCTCAGCGCCAGCCCGCGCGAAGTGACCGACCCGGAGGGGCTGTGCGAAGTGCTGGTTCGCGAATTGGGTGCCAACGCTCAGACGCTTGAGCGCCGGCTTGCGCAGACAAATGCGGCCAGCGTGACGCTCGTGCGTCAGGTTTCCCGGGAGGACGCGGACCGGCTTCGCGCCATCAAACTGGACCCCTCGCATCCCGACAGCGCCAAGCTGGCCGGGCTGACGTTTGAAGAGGATGTCAGCCGCTGGTATCCGATGGGCGCGGCGCTCGCTCAGGTTTTGGGGCTTTGCAATGTGGATGGCGAGGGGCAAAGCGGGCTGGAACTCCAGTACGACGATGTGCTCGCGGGCGAACCGGGAAAGCTGGTGACGGAGGTCGATGCCCGCGCGCGAACGCTGCCAGATGGGGTGACGCTCTATGTGCCGGCCCAGGAGGGCAATACGCTGCGGTTGACGGTTGACCGGGAAATCCAGGCGGCGGTAGAACGGGCTGTCCGAGAGTGTGCGCTGGTCAACGAGGCAAAAAACGTGCAGGCCATTGTCATGGACGTCAATACAGGCGCTGTGTTGGCGATGGCGATTTATCCTACATATGATCCCAACGACCCGCCGCGTGAGGACGTGGATACG
Source organism: uncultured Clostridia bacterium (assembly GCA_944363005.1). GTDB lineage: Bacteria > Bacillota > Clostridia > Christensenellales > Aristaeellaceae > Ventricola. The sequence continues at coordinate 1,119 of CALVTV010000011.1, forward strand.
CTCAATCAGCTGATGCGCATTACAACGCTCAGCGACGTGTATGAGCCGGGCTCCACGTTCAAAATTCTCACGGCGGCAGCGGCTATCGATTGCGGCGCGACGAATCCCGAGGAAGGGTTTTACTGTTCCGGGCGCATCACGGTGGACGGAAGCACGGTGCGCTGCTGGGGCGCGCCGCATGGCGCGGAGTCGATGAAGCAAGCCCTGCAAAATTCCTGCAACCCGGTGTTCACGCAGCTGGCCCTGCGCCTGGGAAGCGACCGGTTTTACCGCTATCTGAGCGCGTTTGGACTGGGAAAGCGCACGGGAATTGATTTGCAGGGAGAAGCTTCGGGCATACTGATTTCGGCGGACCGGCTTAAAAACGTGGATCTGGCGCGCGTCGGCTTTGGCCAAAGCGTCGCGGTGACCCCGATTCAGATGATTACTGCCGCGTGTGCGGTGGTCAATGGCGGACGGCTGATGAAACCGTATCTGGTGGAGGCCATTGAAGACGAAGACGGCAACGTGATTGAGCAAATGTATCCGCAAGTGGTCGCCAATCCGATCAAGGAGAGCACGAGCGCTACCATGCGGGAACTGCTTGCCAGCGTTGTTTCAGAGGGCGGCGGAAAGAATGCGCAGGTGGAAGGGTATGCCGTTGGGGGCAAGACCGGCACGGCGCAGATTTACGTCGACGGGAAAATCGACCCGAATTTGCATATCGGTTCGTTTGTGGGCTTTGCCCCTGCCGATGACCCGAAGGTGGCCGTGCTGGTCATCGTCGACGAGGCTTTGGTAAAACCGGACTACGGCGGAACGACTGCCGCGCCGTTTGCTTCGCAGATCTTCAGCGAGATTTTGCCGCTGCTTGGCGTGGAAAAGACGCAGGAAGGCGGCGCGCGGCAGGAAGTGACGATGCCGGATGTGACCGGCATGAACGTTCAGGATGCGCAGCAGATTTTGCGGGAACTGGGCCTTGAAGCGGTAACCGACGGCGAATTGCAGACGGTGACCGGCCAGCTCCCACCGGCAGGAACGACGGTCAAGGAGGGCTTTTGCGCGATGCTCTATGTCACGGGCACGCAGGCGCCCACGGCCGAAGAATATGCCCAGGTGCCCGACGTGCTCGGCATGCCCGTGCGCGAATGCGCGCAGGCGTTGCGGGCATGCGGACTCAATTTGGAAGTCCAGGGCAGCGGAATTGCAGTGGAACAGAGCCCGGCGGCAGGACGGTACGCCGCGGCGGGGAGCACCGTGACGGTGACGTTTGAGGTACCGTGAGCGCAAACAATGGAGGAATGCATATGAACTTAGCACAGCTGACGAAGGATATGCCGGAGTTGATTCGAATCACTTCCGCAGAAGATACGCAGATTGCATGCCTGACCGCGGACTCGCGCGCCAAGTGCGAGCAGGGGCTGTTCTTTTGCCTGCCGGGTGCGCGGTTTGACGGGCACGACTTTGCGCCGCAAGCGCTGGCCAACGGCTGCTGTGCGCTCGTCGTCGAGCGCGAACTTGACCTGGATTGCCCGCAGGTGGTCGTCAGCGATGTGCGAGCAGCCATGACCCGCATGGCCAGCGCGTTCAACGGGCATCCGGAGCGGCGCCTGCGCCTGATTGGCGTGACCGGTACCAAGGGAAAAACCACCACCACCTACATGCTCAAGAGCATCATGGAGGCGGCGGGGTTGTCCTGCGGCATCATCGGCACGACGGGCTGTATCGCGGGCAACACGAAGCTGCCCAGCCATCTGACGACGCCGGACCCCATCGAGATGTTTGAAATCCTGCGCATCATGGCGGATGCAGGCGTGCAGGTGGTCTGCATGGAGGTGTCCGCGCATGCGCTGTACCTGCGCAAGCTGGTGGGCGTGGTCTTCGAGGCGGCGGCATACACCAACCTTTCCCAGGACCACCTGGATTTCTTCGGCACGATGGAGCGGTATCTGGACGCAAAGCGGATGCTGTTTACCAACCAGATGGCGCGCAATGCGGCTGTCAACGTCGATGAGGAGACGGCGGAGGTCGTGATGGCCGGCATGACCTGTCCGTATATGACGTACGGGATCAGCCAGAAGGCGGATCTTTTCGCCCGTGATATCGATATCACGGAGGCGGGCGTATCCTTTTCACTCAATCTGCGCAACCTGCATGTCGAGCGCGTGCAGCTGTTGCTGACCGGCATGTTCAACGTCTACAATGCGCTGGCGGCAGCGGCGTGCGCGCTGATCCTGGGCGTATCGCTTCAGGACATCAAGCGCGGTCTGGAGGCAGTCGTCTCCGTGCCGGGCCGTGTTGAAATGCTGGGCACGCAGACGCCGTATCGGATGATTCTCGATTACTCCCACTCTCCGGATGCGTTGGAGAATATCCTGCGCACCGTTCGCGAATTCTGCCGGGGCCATCTGATTCTCGTCTTCGGCTGCGGCGGCGATCGCGACAAGGGCAAGCGGCCCATGATGGGGGAGATCGCCGGGCGGCTTGCGGATTACTCCATCCTCACCAGCGACAATCCGCGCTTTGAGGACCCCATGGCGATCCTTGCGGCCATCGAAGCAGGAATTCGGCCCACGGGCGCGAAATATGAAGTGATCGAAAACCGCCGCGAGGCGATTCGCCAGGCCATGGAAATGGCTGTGGGCGGGGATATCATCGTGCTGGCGGGCAAGGGTCACGAAACGTATCAGGAAATCAAAGGCGTCAAGCATCCCTTCGATGAAAAGGTCGTGGTCAGCGAACTGCTGGAGGAAATGCGGGCGCACTGACGGGGACGCAACGCCATAAGACGGAGGAATGCGCATGCAAAGGATGATGTTGACCCTGTTGATCGCGTTTGCGATTGGCGCCGCGCTGGGCAAATTGCTCTTGCCCGTGCTTCATAAGCTTAAATTTGGTCAGAATGTGTACGAGCTGGCGCCTCAGAGCCACCAGAAGAAGCAGGGCACGCCGACCATGGGCGGCCTGGTCATCGCGGGCGCGGCGATTTTGGCGGCGCTTCTGATGAACGATTACAGCGTGCCGCTCTCGCAGAACATGACGGTCGCCGTGCTGCTGATGGCGCTTGGCAACCTGTGCATCGGGTTTGCGGACGACATGACCAAGATCCGCAGGGGAAAGAATGGGGGCCTCACGCCCAAGCAGAAGATGTTCTTTCAGGCCATTCTGGCGCTTGCCTTTTCGCTCTACTGCTATTTTCATCCGCAGGTGGGCTCGGTCATCGAGATCCCGTTCCTGCGCACGCAGCTTGATCTGGGCATCCTGTACGTGCCGGCGATGATGTTCATCATCGTGGGGACGACCAACAGCGCAAACCTGCTCGATGGTTTGGATGGCCTGCTGACCAGCGTGTCCATGGTCGATTTTGCGACGCTGGCCGTGATGGCGGGCGCCGCGGCGTTGCCCGGCCTGGGGGTTTGCAGTGCGGCGATGTGCGGCGCGTGCATGGGCTTTTTGACGCGCAATGCGTACCCGGCGCAGATGTTCATGGGCGATACCGGCTCCATGTTCATCGGCGGTGCGGTCGTCGCCATCGCCATGCTCCTGCGCCAGCCTCTGGTGCTGGTGCTCATCGCGTTCTGGATGCTCATGAGCAGCTTGTCGGACATCATCCAGATCACGTATTTCAAAAAGACGCACGGCAAGCGGATCTTCAAGATGGCGCCGATTCACCATCACTTTGAGCTGTGCGGAATCCACGAGACCAAAATAGTCATGATGTACATGATCACCACAATCATCCTGTGCGTGATCACCCTCATGGGTGTGCTGTAAGGCGGAGGCGGAACAAGATGGATGTCAAGGGAAAGCGCGTGCTGGTATGCGGCATGGCGCGCAGCGGCATTGCTGCGGCGCGTCTGCTCAGCGAACTGGGCGCGCAGGTGACGGTGAGCGACCTCAAGGAGGAGAGCGCGTTTGAAGGCGAGCTCGCCTTTTTGCATGAGATGGGCTGCCGGTTCGCGCTCGGACAGGCGCCGGATGCGTACATTCCGGGGCTGGATCTGATGGTCATCAGCCCGGGCATTGCCTGGGCGAAGCCGTTCGTGCAGAGCGCCCTGGCGCAGGGCGTGGAGGTCATCGGCGAGTTGGAGCTGGGCGCGCGCCTGATGCGCGGCGAGCTGGTGGCCATTACGGGCACCAACGGCAAGACGACGACCACGACGCTGGTTGGGGAGATCTTCAAGGCCGCGGGGCGCACGACGCATGTGGTGGGCAATATCGGCTATCCGATCACGGCGGCGGCGGGCGCTTCCACCGAGTCGGATGTAACGGTTGCCGAGGTCAGCTCCTATCAGTGCGAGGGCATCAGCACATTCCATCCGCATGTGGGCGCTGTGCTCAACATCACCGAGGACCACATCGTGCGCCATGGCTCGATGGACGTATATATCGCCATGAAGCGGCGTATCTTTGCCAAACAGACGGCAGAGGACTTTGCCGTGTTCAACTACGACGACCCCACCTGCCGCAGCATGGCGCAGGGACTGGCGGCGCGCCTTGTCTGGTTTTCCCGCAAGGAGCCGGTGCCCTGCGGCGCTTATGTCGAGGATGGGCAGATCGTGTTCAACCTGGACGGCAGCAAACAGACGGTCTGCCGGACGCAGGAAGTGTTCATCCCCGGCCCGCACAACCTGGAAAATGCGCTGGCGGCAGTCGCCGTCACGGGCTGCATGGGCGTTTCCACGACTGTCATGCGCGAGGTTTTGCGCACATTCCGCGGCGTGGAACACCGCATCGAAACGGTGCGCGAGCTGGATGGGGTGACATGGATCAACGATTCCAAGGGAACCAACGTCGATTCGACGCAGAAGGCGATCGATACGATGACGCGGCCGACCGTGCTCATTCTGGGCGGCAGCGATAAAAAGGTCTCCTTCGATCCGCTGGCCCGCTCGATTGCGGATGCGCCGATGATTG
>CALVTV010000012.1 GCA_944363005.1 uncultured Clostridia bacterium
GTATCCGGAATGCATGTCAGGGAAAAGAAAGGCAATATGTTTTCTGCTTTCGGGCTGTTCGAAAAGCTTGAAGGTAGCCTTCGTAATAACCCCAAGCGTTCCCTCCGAGCCAATAAAAATCTGGTTAAGGTCAGGTCCCGCCGCATGTTTGGGTACAGGCAGGGGGTTGATGATATCCCCGTTGGGCAGCACCACTTCCATGCTGATGCACTGGTCGTCAATTTTACCGTACTTGGTGGACATGATTCCGATTCCCCGGTGCCCGAGCGCTCCGCCGATGGTCCCGCAGGTCAGGCAGGAGGGAATGTGCTGGCAGGAATATCCCCTTTCATTGGCGTACCACTCCAGCTGCTGGAAAATCATGCCGGCTTCTGCGGTGATCGTGCGGCTGACCTCATCCATTTCAATCAGGTGGTTCATGCGCTTCATATCCATCATGATTCCGCCTGCCATGGGCAGTGCGCCACCCTGCGATCCTGATCCGCCGCCCCAGATATTGACCGGGATTTTATAGTAGTTGGCAATTTTCAGGATTTTGGATACTTCCACGCTGCTTCCCGGCCGGACGATCCAGTCGGGCATGGGCGGCTTTTCGCCGCGATCCACCCACATGCGGCCAATCCAAAAGTAGTCCACGCCATAGGTCGCGCGGTCGCTTTTGCTTGTAGATACATTTTCAACTCCAACGACATCTTCCAGCTCTGTGAGAATCATGTCGCACATAAACGCTTTGCGTTCCATCCGGTTCTCTCCTCTCTGCCTTTGCCTTGAGGCGCCGCTTACAGCGCGACGCCTCTCCCGGCGAGAAACGCCCTGCACTCTGCGTCATCGGGCATCGCCTGCCGCGCTCCCAGCCGCGTACATTTAATTGCCGCCGCGGCGCTTGCATAGCGGCAAGCCGAATCGTTGTTCATTCCTTTGATTTTTGCGGCCACAAAAGCGCCATGAAAGGTATCGCCGCAGCCGTTGGTATCCCTGGCATCCACGCGGTAGCTCTCATACCGACGAAGTCCTTCGTGGTCCAGCAACAGTCCACCCCGTACTCCCTGCGTCACAACCAGCAGCTCCGGCCGGTAGCGCTCATAAAGCCTGTGTGCGGCTGCCTCGGGGCTTTCTTCGCCCGTCATCCGCAGGGCAAACTCCTCCGATGGGATCAGCCAGTCCACATAGGGCAACAATTCTTCCACCCCCGGATACGTTCCACCTGCATCCTGGCTGACCTTTACCCCATAGGTATGGCACAGTTTCGCCGCCGCTATGGCCGCTTCAAGCATGTGACCGTCCAGATGCAGCACCTTCGCATGGCTCAGGGCCTCTTTATTCACGTCCTCGCGCAGCGGCTGGGGTACGGTTCCGCGATTCCAGATACACGTGCGCGTGTTGCGTTGCGTGTTCAAAAACACCACCGCGTGAAAGCTGACCACGCCGGGCACACGGCGCACATAGTCCGTATCCACGCCCCAGTGCTCCAGGTCCTCCAGCATATAGCGCCCAAACGGATCATCCCCGATGGTTCCCATGTACGCCGAGCTCACTCCCAGCTTCCGGGCCGCCACCAATGCTGTTGCGCAGGGGCCTCCGCCCTGCACCTTCGTTTCCAGCCCTTCCAGCTTGGTGTCCTCCTCCGGGAAGCGCGGCACCATCATCAACGTGTCATAAACGGAGGAGCCGATGCCAATCATTTGGGGCCACTGCTTAGCCATTGCTTCCCTCCGCACCCAGCAGGCGTATTTTCTCAAGCGCAAACCGTTTGACCGCCTGCACGGGCTCCTTCATGAAAACATCCACAGCAATGATTTTGGGGTCCACCTGCCGGATGCTGTCCAGCAGCGCGCAGCATACGTCGGTTCCGAAGTTGACCTTCCGTATTCCCGCCTTTACCGCCTGAATCATTTGATCGTCAGGCACACCGCTGCCGCCATGCAGCACCAGGGGCGTTGCCGTAGCCTGCGCAATTTCGCGGATGCGGTCAGTCGCAATGACCGGTGCCTGGCGGTAATGCCCGTGTGCCGTACCCACCATAACGGCCAGTGCGTCTACGTTTGTTTCCTCCACGAACCGCACGGCTTCCTTCACATCCGTGTACTCCTGGGATACGCCTTCCGCGGCCGAACCAATGTGTCCAAGCTCTCCCTCCACGTCAATGCCCAGGTCGTGCGCGTAATGGGTTACGTTTTTGAGCACCGCCATGTTTTCCTCCAGCGGCAGGGCGCTTGCGTCACGCATAACGCTGGTGCACCCAAACCGCACAGCCCGCCATACCGCCTCGTCGCAGCTTCCATGGTCCAGGTGGTAGCACAGCTTTACCTTCGACCTCTGCGCCGCCGCCAGAATCGCGGGGGAGATAAACTCGGCCTCTTCACTCATGAACAACCGGCTGTACATCTGCAAGATCACACAGGCGTTGGCCTCCTCCGCAGCGCGGATGATTCCCAGCGCCGTTTCGCCGTTGTAAACATTGAATGCCGGGATTGCGCATTTTGCCTCTTCTGCCCTCTTGAGCAGGGTTTTCATATCTGTCAGCATTGGGAGCCCTCCTTACAGGCCGTTTTATTCATTGACCGCATCCGCCGTCAGCGCGGGCACAAACTTGCAAAACTCACGCAGCTCCTGGGTCCAATCGCCTTCGATCTCAGCCATGTGGTGAATGTAGGGACCTTCGACGAGCTTTCGTTCCCATGCGGGCAGATTGGCAAATTCGCCCCAGAGATAGGTGCCGAAGGTATAAGGTCCCTCCGTGGTTTTGCAGGTGCCTGCCAGCAGCCGGTAGTCTCCGTCGTCCTGGTCAAAGCGCGCGATGGTGTACTGTCCGTCCCGAACCTGGAACCACTGGCGCATGTTGACGTTCTTGCAGGGGCAGCCTTCTTTCTTCAGGCTGTAAGCAAACGGACCGCAGTGCCAGAGCAGTTCGGCATTTTTGTTTTCCGGATGGCGCACGGTAAACTCCCCGAAGAAGGGAACCTTCCGTCCCAGGGTGGCGCAGGAAAGCAGCGCCATGGTGATGGTGCCGTGCAGATCGCTTTCGCAGCCGATAATGTAGCCCATATCTGCCAGAATGCTGTATGCCGTGCAGGGCATCGCGCCCACACCCAGCTGCATGGCCGTCCAGCATTCGGCGCTCACGGCCTGAACGTGATAGGTTTCAAATACCCATTTGAAAAGCGGCACAAAGGCATAAACCTTTTTGAGAAGTGGAGGCGTGAGATCGTCCATCTCGTAGCGCGAAGCCAACAGTTTGGCTCCCTCCTCCAGCTCGGCGTCCCGCTCCCGGAGGATCTGCTGATATTTATCGATGATTACTGCCATATTGACGGGGATAATGCTGAGGCCAAACTTCTCCATCAGCTCACCCTCGTTAAAAATAACCGAGCAGAACGGCTTGGGACGCATGCCCACCTGAGCAATGCGCATGCCGCGGAAATTTTTCACCATGCAGCTGACGGAAACGAAGCGGGCGAAGGAAGAAGCAAACGTATCGCTCTCCACCGCACATGTTTCGATGAAGCTGAAGGGGATATGAAAGCGCTGAAGCTGGCGGCTGACACCAAAGATGCCGCACTGGCTGTCGGTATAGCGGGTGCCGTCCGGCAGAAAGCTGTCGTCAATCGGCGCCCAGATGCATACCGGCTTGCCAACGCCGCGCGCCACCTGTGCCGCAATTTCCTCGTTGCCAAAGTTGCAGTTAATGATGAGCACCGCGTCTACCTTTTCGGCGTTGAAGCGGTCGATCACCTTCTGCGCATCCTCATCGCAGTACATGACATCGACAGGGTTGATTCCTTCCAGGTCTACGAAACTCACCTTATCGTCGGTAAAATGCTCTCGAATATAGGCAACCATCCGATGACCGCGTTCTTCCGCTTTTTCCCAGTTGAAGATGCCGGGGCGCGGCGTTACGTCGCGTCTCATGGGTGCCAGGCCGATTTTGACATTGTATTGAAGCATTGCGCATCCTTCTTTCACCTGTATTGTCCCGGAACACAATCCTGATTCTATTGTAAAAGTACCGTTTTCAGCTGACAATATCTTAACTTCATCATTTTCTAAATCAAATTCATTATGTTGACCTGAAATGGCGCAACGGCGGGTTTT
>CALVTV010000013.1 GCA_944363005.1 uncultured Clostridia bacterium
CCCTTCTTCGCCTCGCGCTTATAGCTCGTTTTTATCTGAGAACAGTATTGCCCGTCCCGCTGCAAACGGCTCCGCGCGGTTTTCGTCAGGCCTTTTTCCCCTGAATATAGGCGTCGATCGCCTTCGCGGCGTGCTTACCGGCGCCCATGGCGAGAATGACCGTCGCCGCGCCGGTGACCGCGTCGCCGCCGGCATAGACGCCCTCGCGGCTGGTCTTGCCGTCGTCGCCGTCGGTGACAATGCAGCCATGCCGGTTGGTCTCCAGGCCGGGCGTCGTGGAGCGAATGAGCGGGTTCGGGCTGGTGCCGATGGACATGATCATCGTGTCCACATCCAGCACAAACTCGCTGCCTTCCTTCACGATCGGACGGCGGCGTCCGGAGGCATCCGGTTCGCCCAGCTCCATCTCCACACAGCGCATGCCGCAGACCATGCCGTTTTCATCGCCGAGCACCTCGACGGGGTTGGTCAGCGTCTTGAAGATGATGCCCTCTTCCTGCGCATGCTCAACCTCTTCCTTGCGGGCGGGCAGTTCCTGCATGCCGCGGCGGTAGACGATGTAGACCTCCTTCGCCCCCAGCCGCTTGGCCGAGCGCGCCGCGTCCATTGCCACGTTGCCGCCGCCGACCACGGCGACCTTCTCGCTGTGCTTGATGGGGGTCTTGCTGTCCTTGCGGTAGGCCTTCATCAGGTTGATGCGGGTGAGGTACTCGTTGGCGGAGTAAACGCCCTTGAGGCTCTCGCCCGGAATGCCCATAAAGCGCGGGAGCCCGGCGCCGGAAGCGATATACACGGCCTCATACCCCATGTCGAACAGGTCATCGACGGTGAGCACCTTACCGATGACCATGTTCGTCTGAATCTCCACGCCCATGGCCTTCAGCCCGTCGATCTCGTGGCGCACAATGGCCTTGGGCAGGCGGAATTCCGGAATGCCATAGACCAGCACGCCGCCGGCCAGATGCAGCGCTTCAAACACGGTCACCTGATAGCCGGCCTTCGCCAAATCGCCCGCGGCGGTCAGGCCCGAAGGACCCGCGCCGACGATGGCGACCTTATGGCCGTTTTGCGCGGGCTTTTGCGGCTTGGTTGCGTTGTGCTCACGGTGCCAGTCCGCGACAAAGCGCTCTAGGCGGCCGATTGCGACCGGTTCTCCCTTGATGCCGCGGACGCACTTGCCCTCGCACTGGGTCTCCTGCGGGCAAACGCGGCCGCAGACCGCGGGCAGCGCGGAGGACGCGGACAGCACGGCATACGCGCCCTCCATGTCCTCGTTGGCGACGCACGCGATGAACGCCGGAATGTCAATCTGCACCGGGCAGGCCTCGCGGCAGGGCTTCTTGGGGCAATTCAGGCAGCGCTTGGCCTCGTTGACGGCCATCTCATACGTGTAGCCCAGGGCCACCTCGTCGAAATTCTTGTTGCGTACGTCGGGAGCCTGAGAGGGCATCGGGCACTTCTTGGGGTCCATGTTGCGGGCCATCTCACTCCACCTCCTTGCTGAGCAGATTGCAATGTGCTTCGCGGGCATGCTGTTCAAATTCCCGGTACATGGTGCCACGCCGGATGGCCTCGTCGAAGTCCACCAGATGGCCGTCGAAATCCGGGCCATCGACGCAGGCAAACTTCGTTTCCCCGCCGACGGTCAGGCGGCAGCCGCCGCACATGCCGGTACCATCGATCATGATCGGGTTCATGGAGACGACGGTCTTGATGCCGTACTTGCGGGTCACGGCGCAGACAAACTTCATCATGACCAGCGGGCCGATGGCGATGACCTCGTCATACGCCTCGCCCTCGGTGATCAGCCGCTCCAGCGCGGCGGTCACCAGGCCCTTTTCGCCGTAGCTGCCGTCGTCCGTCATCATCACCAGGCGGCTGGAAGCCGCGCGGAATTCCTCCTCCAGGATCACCAGATCCTTGTTGCGGAAGCCGACGATGGCATGCACCTCGCAGCCCTGCTCGTGCAGCTTGCGGGTCACGGGCAGCGCAATGGCGCAACCCACGCCGCCGCCCACAACCGCGACTTTCTTGAGCCCCTCGGTGTGCGTAGCCACGCCCAGAGGACCGACGAAATCGCAGAGCGCCTGACCTTCCTGCATGTCGTCCAGCTCCATCGTCGAGCCGCCGACGATCTGGTAAATGATCGTCACCGTGCCCGCCTCGCGGTCATAATCGGCAATGGTCAGCGGAACGCGTTCGCTGTCCTCGTGCGTGCGGAAGATGATGAACTGGCCAGGTTCCGCTTTTCGGGCGACGAACGGCGCCTTGATGACCATGCGCGTAACCGTCGGGTTGAGCCGCTCCTTTTTGACGATTGTATACATGTACAGTCCTCCTGTTCAATGGCTTCTGGTGCAAGTCCCGGATATAACCGGGCATAATCGTGTTCAATTCGACGCAAGATTAGCCAATTCCTGCAAGATCAATCCAGAATGTGCGCAAAATTATGAGTTTGAGCCCGAGATGCGCACTGGCTTCGCATTTGAAGGGCCTTGCGCACCTTTGGACAGCAAAAAAAGAGAGGCGAGCCCCCCTCTTTTCGTCTTGCTGCGCTTTCTGACCTCAGTCTCCCTCGATCATGCGGTAGCCCACGCCCACCTCTGTGAAGATATACTGCGGCTCCGCCGGATTCTTCTCGATTTTGCGGCGAATGTTGGCCATGTTCACGCGCAGAATCTGGTTGTCATAGGCCTTGTTGGGCCCCCAGATTTCGCGAATCAGGTAATCATAGGTGAGCACGCGGCCCGCATACCGGCCCAGCAGCGCAACCAGTTTAAATTCATTCTGGGTAAGTCCCACATCCCGGTCGCCCACGTACACCCGATACTTGTCGTAATCGATGGTCAGTTCCCTGGCGCGGAACTTGTTCTCCTTGGCAATGCTCGGGTTGCCGCCCGTGGTGCGGGTATGACGGATGGCCGTGCGGATGCGCGCAAGCAGTTCGCTGGTGCCGAACGGCTTGGTGATGTAATCGTCCGCCCCCTCGTCCAGCGCGCGGACCTTTTCGCTCTCCTCCGCGCGCGCGGACACCACGATCACCGGCAGCAGCGACCACTGGCGCAGCCGGGCCAGCACCCCCAGGCCATCCATATCGGGCAGGCCGAGATCCAGCAGCATCACATCGGGACAATGGGAAGTCAGCATGCTGATGGCTTCCCGGCCGGTATGCACGATGAGCGCTTCAAAGCCGTTCGCCTCCAGCACGCGGCGAATAAAATTGCAAATGGCGCGGTCGTCCTCCACGATCAGCACCTTTCCTCTGAGAGCCATGTCGGTTCCTCCTCCAGCGGCAGGGCAAAGGACATGCGCGCGCCGCCTTCCTTTCGATTTTCTGCCATCATGCGTCCGCCGTGCGAGCGCACGATGCTCATGCACACGGACAACCCGATGCCCATGTTGCGCTTGGCGTCGCCGCCGAGTTCCTGCGCATGGGGAAACATCTCCTCAAAGATGCGCGGCAGCACCCGCGAGTCGATGCCGCAGCCGTCATCCTCCACGCAAAAGATGGCCTCCCGTCCCTGGCAGTAAACGCTCAAATCAATCCGCGTGACATGCTCGCCATGAAACACAGCGTTTTCCATCAGATTGATGATCACCTGTTCAATGAGCACCGCATCCATGGGCACCATGACCAGTTCCGCCGGCACACGCACATGCACCTGTGTGTTCGGAAACCGCTTTTTAAACTTGCCCACCACTTCCGATGCGATTTCCTCAACAGCCTCGGGGCTTTTTTTGATGCGGACGGGCCCGTTGTTCATCCGCGTGATGGAGAGGATGTTCTCCACAAGCCGCATCAGCCACTGCGCGTCGTCGCGCACCTGACCGATCAATTCCCGCTTGTCCTCATCGCTGAACTTGTCGTAGTTTTCCAGCACCGCGCTGGCCGAACCGATGATCGCCGTCAACGGCGTTCGCAGGTCATGGGAAACAGAGCGCAGCAGATTGGCCTTCATTTTTTCCGTCTCGGCCTCCGCCTCCAGGCGGCTTTGCCGCTTGACCTGGGCCGTGAGCATGCTCACAACCACGCTCACCGTGAACATGGTCAGGAACGTAAAGGGATAGCCCGTGATGGTGAAATTAAACTCAAAGTAGGGATAGGTAAATGCGTAATTGACGCCGAACACCGAGATGATCGAGGCCATCAGGCTAAAGAGATAACCTTCCGTAAAGCGCGCCGTCAACAGCACGGCGAGCACGAAAACCATCGGCACCGCCTGATCCCCATCGAGCACGAGGTTCATCAGGGAGCAGATCAGCGCAGCCCCGCCCAGCAAAGCCGCCGTCACCAGCGCATCGCGCAGGATCCGACGCGGGGGCGCATTCCGAGGAAGGAGGATATCGCGAACCCCTTCAGTGGCCGAGCGCAGTCCTTTCCAATCCAAGCTTCATTTCCTCCTTCCGGTTTGTTTCATTATAGCACGCCCCCGGATTAAAATCCTGTTAAAAATACTTGATGGCTATTTTATACAGCACTCCACGTCCAATATCATTCATATCTTCCATATCCTCTGACGTCTTGATGTGCTATAATGGCTTGCGTTGTACGAAAGAAGCCTGCTTACATGAAGGAGGAAACAATCATCCATGCCGCTGATCCTCTGCGTGATCTTTTTCATCGTTCTGTTTTCCTTTGAGGGATTCTGGCACCTGGCCGAAAAGACGGAGCAGGAGCAACAGCTGCGCCGCTATCAGGCCATCGAGCACCGCCACCGCCGCACGAGCGACGATTACCTGAACTGGCTGTAAAATTTTCCTTGACTTCTTGGGCGAAATTGGGTATACTAATTCAGTAGTCTTTGCCGGTGTGATGGAATGGCAGACGTGACGGATTCAAAATCCGTTGGGGCAACCCGTGTGGGTTCAAGTCCCACCACCGGCACCACCTTGCCGCGGACAGCTGACTGTCCGCGGTTTTTTGTTGTCCTCTTCCCTGCATTGGTCTCGGGGCGCGCGCTACGGGGTTTGCAATGCTCTGCCGGTATGATTCCCGCCGGAAATCTCGGCGCATGCTCTTTCCTGCGCGCCGCCTGTCCTGCCTCGTGATCGCGTTTGCAACCGGTTTTCCCAGTCTTGTTGCGCGTCTGACAACCTGCGTATCTGGCGCTCGGGCCGAAAATCTGGTATCATACGGGTATCCCGGTTAGCGAGGAGGAATCCCACTTGAAATTGTCCGAAAAAATCGTGTTGCTCCGAAAGCAAAACGGCCTGTCCCAGGAAGCGCTTGCGGAAAAACTCGGCGTCTCCCGGCAGGCGGTTTCCCGCTGGGAGACCGGAACGGCGCTGCCCGACGCCTCCAATCTGCTGCAACTGAGCGATCTGTTCAGCGTGACGGCAGACAGCCTGCTGCGCGAGGAAACGCCACTCTGTGCCGCGCCCGCGAACCAGCCCGGCGACCCGTTGCCGCGCTTTCTCGCCCCGTTCCTGCTGTGCGCGGGCTTGCTCGGCAATCTGACGCTCTACATCGTCTCCCGGTTCGTGCGCGTCATGGTGCCGCATATCTCGCGCGTTGACGGGCAAACCCTGTACACCTGGCGCAGCGACTTGACCGGCTACAGCTACAAGTACTTTGTCGAGACCTACAGCCTGGAATTGCTGACCGCGCTGTTTTGGGCCCTGGCCGTGGTGGGCTTGCTGCTCACCCAGCGCAAAAGGTTTCCGGCCGTCGCCGCCCGTGTGCGCACCCTGCGCAAGCGGCTTTCGGCCTTTGCCGGCAAACTGCATGCCCGGTTCCCGCGCCGCAAGCCCAGCACAGACGATTCGCAAAAAAGCTCAGAGCCTCAGCCCTGAGCTTTTTTCATTCACTTGCGAATGCGCCTGCGAATCTTCGCGACGAAGAAGCCCTCGTACAGCGCATCCGGCGCGATGCAGAGTGTGCCAGGGATCTTCACCGGCAGCAGCGGCATACCCGTAAACCGGCCCGCATCGACGGGCACGATTTCGCCCTGCATCCCCGGCAACACGCGCGTGAGCAGGTTTTCGTTCTCCTGAGCGAGTATCGAGCAGGTCGAATAGATCATCTCGTGGCCGGGCCTCAGCAGTTTCATCGCCTTGCGCAGCAGCGCCTCCTGCATTTTGCCCACGCGCGCCAGCGTTTCCCGGTCAAAGCGCGCCCGCGAGGCGCTTCCCGCCTGCACGGTGCCGCTGCCGCTGCACGGGGCGTCCAGCAGAATGCGGTCGAAGGCGAACAGTTCGTCCAGCTGACGGGCGTCGATGTTCATCACCGTCACGCGCTGCGCGCCCTGCCGTTCGAGATTAAAGCGCAGTTTTTCGCAGCGCGCCGCGTGCCGCTCGCAGGCGGTGATCATCGCGCCGTTGCCCGTCAGCGCCGCAATCTGCGTGGTCTTACCGCCCGGCGCCGCGGCCATATCGAGGATGTTCTCCCCGGGCTGCGGCTCCAGCAGCAGCGGCGGAATCATCGAGGACAGGCTTTGCAGATAGACCTCGCCCCGCTCATAAAGGGGGAGCGCCTTGACCGCGTCCTCGCTGGCCCCGGCCAAAATGAGCGCATCCTCGCTCCATGGCGCCGCTTCAAACGCGACGCCCGCCGCGCGCAGCGCTTCCCCAACGGTTTGCGGATCGCTCTTGAGCCGGTTGACCCGCAGCGTCGTGGCCCGCTGCGCCGCATAGCCCTGCGCAATGCGCGCCGCCCCCTCTTCGCCATACTGCGCCTCCAGCTGTTCCCTCAAAAACGGCGGTATGCCTTCCCACATCGCGCGTCGCTCCTCTCTTCGTTGTGATTCAACCGTGTTCCCGCTCCAACCGGCGCAAAAGCACCTTGCCCATCATCACCCGGTGCACCGCAATGGACACCACCGGCCCCAGCACGTCCGAAATCGGTTCGGCGTAAAAGGCGGCCTTCGCGCCGAGCCAGGCGGGCAGGGCAAACAGCGCCACAAAGTACACCAGCTTGCGCCAGAAGGAGAGCGCGAAGGACAGCCGCACCTGTCCCAGCGCCGTAAAGCCGTCCACCAGCTCGTATTGCACGCCCAGAGGGATCACCGCCAGCGTGCAAACGCCGATCGCCCAGACGGAGAGCGCCGCCTGTTCCGCGTCCGTCGTAAACAGGCGCACGAACAGCGGGCCTGCCGCGCGCGCCAGAACGAACATCGCCGTCGTGTACAGCAGGCACAGGCCGATGATGCGCCGCTGCGCCTCGCGCACGCGGTCCATGCGCATCGCCCCGTAGTTGTAGGCCAGAATGGTCTGCGTGCCGCCGGAGATGCCGCCCAGCGGCATGGTCACCACGAGCATGAAGCTCTGGGCAATCGTCGCGCAGGTGATGAGCGCATCGCCTTGCGCCGGGCCGCCGTAGCGCTGGAGCACCGCATTGAGGGCGATGATCATCACGTTGTCGATGGCGATGATGGAAAACGGCGCAAACCCCATCAGCAGCACGCGCCGCATGATCCGCGTTTGAAACGCCTCTTTGCGCAGGGGAATCGCGGCTTGTCCCCGGACGAGGAACCACAGCGCCCCCAGCGCGCTGGCCATTTGGGAAATCACCGTCGCCGCCGCCGCGCCGCGCACACCCCAACCCAGCAGGAAGATGAACACCGGATCGAGCACGATGTTGAGCACAGCGCCCAGGATGACCAGTTTCATGCCCGTTGCGGCGAACCCCTGCGCGATGATGAACTGATTGAGGCCGGTCGCCATGAGCGCAAAGAGCGTTCCGGCGATGTAGGTCGTAAAATACGCATCCGCGCTCGGATACGTCGCGTCGCTCGCCCCAAAGAGCCGGAGCATCGGCTCGCGCAGCGGCAAAACCACCGCCATCAGCAGCACCGACGCCGCCGCCAGCATCACCGTGCAGGTAAAGAGAATTCGTCCGGCTTCATCCCGGCGTCCCTCGCCCATGCGCATGCTCATCATCGGCGAGCCGCCGACGGCAATCCAAAAGGCGACCGAGCCGACCATCGTCACCACGGGCCCGCAAACGCCCACCCCGGCCAGCGCCAAAACCCCGTCACCGGGGATGTGCCCGATGTACATGCGGTCCACGATGCTGTAAAACACGCTGACGAACTGCGCCAACATGCTCGGCAGCGCAATGCGCAGCACGAGGCGGCCGATGTCGTCGCGCCCCAGGTCATTCTGCGTCTTCATCCCGTTCTCCCTTTCCCGCAAGCCAGGCGGCCTTGCTGAACACCGATTATAGCAAACTCCGCGGCGAACTTCAATCTTCTTTTGACCCGGTTGCGTTTTTTTCATCCGTGCCGGAGATAAAAAAGAAGGACTTCCGCCGCTCGCGTGGCAACGGGAGTCCATGGGGGTTATTCCTGCATCATCGCGCATTCCACGGCGGCCAGGCGCGCAGCCGCCTGCTCGCAAAACGCCTGCGTATGGCTGATGCGGTCGCTCTCCGGCAGGGCGATGTATTCCTTGATGAGCGTCACCATGCCGGAGGCTTCCCCGGCCAGCTGTTTTCTGCGCTCCTGCTCGTCGGAGAGCGCAATGCGGAGCATATCGCACCGGGCATTGAGCCGGTCGGCCCGGCGCAGCGCCTCGCTGTCCCCCGGGGCAGCTTCCCTGCAAAGCGCCAGGTCCAGCAGGTGGTTCAGCCCGTCAAAGAGCTGGGTCAACTGCGGGTCGCCCGAAGCCTGCACGCGGCTTTTGATCTGCGGGAGTGCCTGTTCCGGCGAGGTCTCCTGCGGATAGGGGCTGACAAACGGTATGCCCTGCTCGCTCAGGCGCTGCATCACCCGCTGCACGAGCTCCGGCCGCGTGCGGATGGTCGAGCGGTACTTGTTCTGATAGCGCAGCATGCGCGTCTTGTCGCCATCGGAGAGTTTGCGCACACAGGCGCGCACACTCATGCCCTGGGCGCGCGCCGTGAGCACATTCTCAATCAGCTGCTCCACCTCGTCCGGGGCAAACGTTTCAAACGGCAGGGTACGCGGCGCATCGCCGCCCTCCCGTTCGCGCAACTGCGCATAGTAAAAATTGCGGATGCTGTTGGGCTTGCGCCCCAGCTCCTGGCCCACGCGCTCAAACACACTGCGCAGCGATTCCCCCGCCTTTGCGGCCTCGCCCACGGTCTGCTCCAAAAGGTCAATCTCCCGCTGCTGCCATCCACCATGCGGGCCGCGCACGGGGCCCTGGCGCGGACAACTCACTTCCATCAATCCTTGTCCCTCCTTGATGATGCTCCCCGCTCGGCGCAGGGGCTTTATGCCCCGCGCATGGGGCGCCTTTGTAGGTCAGCTTGCGCGTTGATGGGGTATTTTATACCGTTTACTTGCATACGGGTCTTCGCCGGACGTGGTCGGAACGGTACAAGTCTATGAACCCGTATGCGGCGTTTATGCGCGCGCGGCGCAATCAAGCATTGCCTGCTGGAAAGATTTGCTGTATAATAGGATGAAATGGTGAAAACCGAGAAAGAATCGGAGGCGCTCTTGATGAAATACGTGCTTGTAATCGGAGACGGCATTGCCGATGAACCCGTTTCCCAGCTGGACGGCCGCACACCGCTTGAGGCCATCGATTGTCCGAATATGAATCGCCTGGCGGGCGGGCGCCTGGGTACCTGCCAAACCGTGCCCAAGGGCGTATTGCCCGGAAGCGACACGGCGATTCTCTCGATCTTTGGTTATGACCCGCGCACCTGCTATACGGGCCGCTCCGCGCTGGAAGCCGCCGGCATGGGCGTGATGCTGCGCCCGGGCGAGACGAGCCTGCGCGTCAACCTGTGCGCGCTCGATGGCGAGCGCTTTGACACGGCGCGCCTTCTCTCCCACAACGGCGGGGGCATCGAGGGCGAGGAAGCCGTCACGCTGATGGAGGACCTGATCGCGGACCCCCGTTTTGCCGCGCTGGCCGCGCCCTTGGGGTTCACCATCCACGTCACACCGACTTTCCGCCATACCGGCGTCATCGACGCCGCGCACGAACCGGACCGCAGCGGCATGCATTTTTGCGAGCCGCACAACATTCTGGGCAGCCCCATCGCCGGGCATCTGCCCTCCGGCGTGCTGGGCGAAGAGCTGACGGCGCTCATGCGCGCTTCGTTTGACGTGCTACGCAATCACCCCATCAACCGCGCGCGCATCGCCGCGGGCAAGCTGCCCGCCAACTGCATCTGGCCCTGGGGGCCGGGCAGCGCCATGACGCTCACCCCGTTTGAGACGCTGTACCACAAGCGCGGAAGCGCCGTCTCCGCCGTGCCGCTGGTCTGGGGCATTGCCGGACTTTGCGGCGTTGAAACGCCCCGTGTGGAGGGCGCGACGGCCGAACTGGATACCAATTACGAGGGCAAGGTCGAGGCCGTGTTGCAGGCGCTGCGCGAAGGCTCGGACTTCGCCTGCGTCCATGTCGAGGCGCCGGACGAGTGCGCCCATGCGGGCGACGTGGCGGGCAAGTGCGAGGCCATCCGGCGGCTGGACAGCCGCGTCGTCGGTCCGCTGCTTGCGCGCCTGGGGGAGATCGACCCCGATTACCGCATTCTGCTGCTCTCGGATCACCCCACGCTGCTGTCCACGCGCGGCCACGACGGCAACGCCGTCCCCTTTGCCCTCTACGACAGCCGCAACCCCGGCACACCGGTCAAGTTTGACGAGGCGCATGCCCGCGCGACCGGCGATCACCTGGCAGAAGGCCCGATGCTTTTGCGCGCGCTGTTTGCCTGCTGAACCGGGAAGAAAATTTCCGCCTCATTCGTCGTATGAAAGAGGGGAATTCACCAACACGGAGGATTGCATGTTCAAACACATTTGTACCTTGCTGCTGGCCGCGTTTTTGCTGCTGGGGGCGTGTGCGCTTGGCGAGGAAGTCAACGACCAGCTGACGCACTATCTGCTCCTGGGCGAGGACGGGTACGCGGAGGAGATCACCGACGACGCGCGCACGGACACCATTGTGATCATGACGCTCGACCACAAGTACAACCGCGTGATCATGACCTCCATCCTGCGTGACTGCCAGATCAACAACCTCAAAGGCAACCCCACCAAGATCAACCTGCTCTACAAGAGCTACGGTTTCGAGGGCGTGGAAACCTGCCTGGAGCGCGAACTGGGCATTGAAATCGAAGGCTCCGTACTCGTCAATTTCGAAAACGTGAAGCCTGTGATTGATGCGCTGGGCGGTGTGGACATCGAGATCGATTCAGCAGAATGCAGCGCGATCCGCCGCATCCTGCTCAACGACGACCCCAACCTGCCCGAAGAACCCGGCCTGGTGCATATGACCGGGCGCATCGCGCTGGCCTACATGCGCATCCGCTACGACGATCAGGGCGACTTCGGGCGCACCGAACGCCAGCGCAAGGTGCTCGGCGAGCTCTTTGACAAGTGCCGTGAGCTCTCGCTGCTGGAGCTGGTGGGCGTATACAACCAGGTTTCCGCCGGCATGAAGATGAACCTGTCGGCCATGGACGTGCTCTCGGCGCTCTCGCAGGGCTACGCGATGGTCACAAGCAACGCGCAGTTCATCGAGTTCCGCATTCCCGATGACGGCACCTATCATTACGACACGCTCAGCGGCTCTTCGGTGCTCGATGTGCGCTGGACGACGAACAAAACACGCTTCCATAACTTGCTCAATTCACCGCAGTGACCACGAAAAGGACGAAAGAAGCCCATGAAAACACACATGCTTGCAGCCCTGGTTCTGCTGATCCTGCTGCTTCCCGGCGCGTGCCTTGGAGAAGCGCTCGATCTGTCCCTCTTTGAAAACGGGGAGCCGCCCGCCGCCGAGGTCTGGGAGGACGCCGTCTTTGAGTCGCTCGCCTGGTATCAGCGCGAGGACGGCAGCGACTGGCGCCTGCTCGACGACGGTTCGGTAATCGTAACCGTTTCCGCCACGGGCGACGTCACCATCGGCGGCGACACGCGCAAGAGCGGCAAGAATGTCTTTGACAAGCAGCTGGACAAGGAAACCTCCGGCCTCGCCTTCCCGATGGAGAACGTCGCGGACATCTTCGCCGCGGACGACATGACGATCGTCAACTTCGAGGGCACGCTCACCAACACCAAGAGCGCCACCTCCAACACGTATTCCTTCGCCGCACCGCCGGAGTACGTCAAAGTGCTCACCTCGGGCAACATCGAGGCCGTCTCCCTGGAAAACAACCACGTGATGGACCACGGCGACGCCGGGTACGAGGACACCTGCGAGACGCTCGACGGCGCGGGCATCGCCTACAGCGGCCATCTGGGCAGCACGACGTTCACCACCGATACGGGCATCTCCATCGGCATGCTCTCCTACCAGACGTTCAACGGCAAGTACGACGACATCTACGCCTCCATCGAGGGCGACATCGCCGCGCTGCGCAGTGCGGGCTGCCAGATCGTGATCGTCTCCTACCACTGGGGCGACGAGAAGGACTACGTACCCAATGAGCGCCAGGTTCCGCTGGGCCACGCGACGATCGACGCGGGCGCCGATCTGGTCATCGGCCATCACAGCCACCGCATGAACCCCATCGAGGTCTACAACGGCAAGTACATCTGCTACTCACTGGGCAATTTCTCCTTCGCGGGCAACACCAAGCCCGACGATATGGACACCTACATCTTCCAGCAGCGCTTCCGCGTCTATCCGGACGGCACGGCGGAAAACGCGGGCTTCCGCATCATCCCCTGCTCGATCTCCTCGCAGGAGGATTACAACGACTTCAAGCCCACGCCCATGGACAGCGGCGAGTCCGCGCGCGTCGTCGAGCGGCTTCTGGAGCTGAACCAGGAGATGCAGGACACCTACGGCGTGACCGCCGTGGGCGACTACCCGACCGAATGGCTGACCACCTACTGACAACATCCCCCTCCCGCGCCCCGGGAGGGGTTTT
>CALVTV010000014.1 GCA_944363005.1 uncultured Clostridia bacterium
ACATGATTGTTTCGGCCAGCGGCGTATCCCGCAAGGAACTTTGGGAAAAGCCGATCAGCCGCGATCTGGAACAGGCCATCCAGAGCCGCCAGGTCGTTACGGCCAACCGCGGCAACGGTTCGCGGCTTGTGCCTGTGACCAGCGAGGAGGACGCGCAGGCGTATACCGCGCAGGTGATCTGCCCGATCATTGCGGATGGCGAATCGATCGGTGCGGTGGTGCTGCTCTCGCGCGAGCCTTCGGCCCATATGGGCGACACGGAGCTCAAGGTCGCGGAGACGACCGCCAGCATCGTCGGGCGCCAGATGGAGCAGTGACGGCTTGCGGACGAGAACAAGAAATCAAAAAGGATGGGTTCTCCCATCCTTTTTGGTTTGAAAATATCAAGGCTGAGCGCCCTGTGGCGTGAGGAAGATCATACCGTCGGGAGAAGCTTCAAAGCCCGGTTCGGATGGCGTGGCCTCGCTTGTGGTGGCCTGCGCCTTGCGCAGCGCGTCGGCGGCATCCAGCAGCGCTTCCCGCACGGCGATGCGCGCGCGGGTGATGCTGCGGCGTTCGGTTTCCTGAATGCGGGCAAAGCGAGCGCGGGCTTCGGCATTCGCCTGCGCGACCGCCCGGGCGGCGTCTGCCTCGCGCGCCTTGGCGGCGGCTTGCGTGCGCGAGACTTCAAATACCATGTCCTGCACCAGCGTGCGCGTCATGTCGCGAACGGAAGCCGTCGCTTCATTTTTCTGCGAGCGGCGGTATGCTGTGAGCGTGATGAGCTGATAGGGGTCATCCTTGGTGCCGGTTCCTCCGATGCACGTGAGCTGGTCCATATGCGGGTAGCAGACCAGGCGCACACCGCCTTCCCGGTCTGCGCCGGCCACGGACGTATGACCGTTGTCCCCGACGATCCAGCGGAAGCCGACCCTTCGCCGGTCCGTCGTAAAGTACCAGGACCAGGCATCCACGATGTACTTGAGCCCCTGGTCAAAGGCGTAATACGTGCCGGTCGCCTGACGGTTCAGGCATTCCCGGAAGTCCTCGTTGAGAAAGCCGTAGTCGATGCGAAACAGTTCACCTTTGCGCGAGGGCGGGCTGACCAGGCCGCGGCCCGGCATGTCCATGAGCACGGCCCGCTCGTCCGGCGTGAACAGCCAACCCAACAGGCCGATGGGCTCGCCGTTTTCATCGCGCGCCAGGCTCGTTTCGTTGCAGAAGCGGTAAAGCTCGGAATCCTCGTAGGCCAGCGGTTCGCCGTCGCGCGTATCGCGCACCTCGTTGTAGAGGTGGAAGTCGATGATGTATTCCGTCATCAGGCAGTAGACATCCTCATTTTCCGGGGTAATCACGTCCTCGTTGGCGGATTTGAGGGAGTTGTCGTCTTCGCCGATGCCGTCGGTGGAGACGTCGTCCTCGCCGGGAATGCCGGGCCCCAGTACCCGCCAGAGCACGGGACCATAGCCGCCATATCCATCGGTGAAGTAATTGCCAAACGTCACGTAAATGTATTTCTGGGAAAGGGAACTGTCGTACCCGCGAAGCTCCGGCATTTCGGCCTTGGCGTAGCAGGCGGCAGCGATCATCAGCAGGAACACAAGCAGGGCTTTGCGCATCCAGGAGTCATCCTCTCGAATTCAAAAAAAGTACTTCTCTCATTTTATGCGGATTTCCATGTGCTGTCAAGAAAAATGACGATAGTTTTTGAAAGATGCCTTGAAAGCGCAGGACGGGTATGATAGAATAATTTGGTTCGAAAAGAATAACGCAGGACAAGGACCCTTTTACGAGGAGGAAACATACGATGAACAAACCCGTGTATATCGCTGTGTTGGCGGTAATGCTGCTGGCGCTTTGCGCTCTGGTCCCTTCGCCGGCGCTGGTGGAGGAGGCTTGGACGCCCGATCCGGCTCAGGTGACCCCGATCGCGCTGGACGCGGAAGCGGGCTATGAGCCGGACCCGGCGGGTTATCAGTCCGAGTGGGTGTATGAGGACCCGACGATTCGCGTCAGCATTGAAACCACGCGCTACTGCGATACGCCGATGTACATCGCCCGCGTGCAGATTGCCGATCCGTCCCAGCTGCGCACGATGATGGCGGGAAGCTATGGCAGCCAGCGCACGGCACTGGCCACAACACTGGCCGAGCGCGGCAATGCGGTGTTGGCGATCAACGGCGATTACTATTCCTACATCGGCACGGGATTGATCGTCCGTCAGGGGCACACGTACCGCAATCGGGCCGATGCGGACTTCGATGTGCTGATGATCGACGTCAACGGCGATTTCCACGTCGCCAAGAAGATCGACGAACAGACGTTGGAGGAAGCGTACGCGGCGCTGGGCGGCTCCGTCGAAGAGGGCGGCAGCATCGTCCAGGCGTTCACCTTCGGTCCGGCGCTTGTTGAAAACGGCGAGCGCGCGCACGAAGAGTATCAGCGGGCCGACGGCGGCGCGCGCAAACCCGCGCAGCGCATGGTCATCGCGCAGGACGGGCCGCTCTCCTATGTGATTGTCTGCTGCGAAGGGCCGGACAACGAGGACTCCAAGGGCTTGACGCTCGAGGAGATGGGGCAATTCATGCTCGATTTGGGCGTTGAGACGGCGTATAACCTCGATGGCGGCGGTTCGACGACTATGGTCTTTCAGGGCGGCAAGATCAACGCGCTGGACACCAGCAAAAACCGTTCCGTGTCGGATATCATCTATTTCTGCACGGGCGTGGCCAAGTAAACGGGGGGAAGAGCGATGAATCTGGGTCTTCCCTTTGGCGTGACGTCGTACGGAATTTGCGTGGCGCTCACCGTGATCGCCGCGTTTTGGCTGATGGGCGTGCTGATGCGCCGGGATGCGCGGCGGGAAGGCGGTCCGCAAGCCTTTGCTGTGATCGGTCATGTGCATCCGCTGCGGCTGGCGGTCTTTTGCGTGCCTGCGGCGTTTGTGGGCGCGCGGCTGCTCTACTGCCTGGTGCGCTTCAGCTTTTTCTTTGAGGAACTGGGCCCGGTGAGCGTGGTGCAAACGCGCATGGGCGGTTTCCTGCTCTATGGCGCTGTGGTCGGCGCCCTCCTTGCGGCGGCCTGTGTTGCCCGCCACGACGGCGCGAGCGTGGCTTGTGTGCTGGATGATCTGGCGGCGCCGGGCATGCTGATGGTGATGATTTGCCGGCTGGCCGAGGGAACAACGACCGAGGGCGTGGGCGCCTGGGTGGAAAACGAGGCGCTTTGGCGCTTCCCGATCGCCGTGCAGAACGAATACGGGGAATGGCAGTACGCGGTGTTTCTGCTGGAGGCGCTGATTGCCGCCGTGGTGCTCGTCGTGCTGCTGCGCCACAGGGGCGCGCCGGGAGAACGGATGATGACGGCGCTGCTGCTGTACGCGTGCAGCCAGATTGTCTGCGAGAGCCTGAGAATGGACAGCTGCTTGCGCATCGGGTTTGTGCGCATGTCGCAGGTGTTCTCCGCGGTGACGATTCTGGCGGTGACGCTCATTCGAGCGGGCCGTGCGGGCGGGGTGCGCCGCGCCGTACTGCATGGCGTGCTGATGCTGGCTTTGGCCGGCGTGGTTGGCGGCATCGAGTGGGCGCTGGACAAGACGCCTGTGGACAACCGCATCCTGTACATGGTGATGGTGCTTGCGTGTGCGGCTATGGCGGTCAACGGTTCGCAGAAGGTCGCAGGAAGGGGAAACCGACATGCATGAGTATCTGCACGACGAAAGCCTTTACGACCCGGGCGATGCGCAACTGATGCGCGAGCAGGCTCAATGTCTGGAAAAGCTCTACGATTACAATGCAACGCGCCCTTTGCAAGGGGAGCAGCGCGCCGCTTTGCTCAAGGAGATGCTCGCGGAGGTGGGCGAAGGATGCTACATCGAGCCGCCGCTGCATGCCAACTTCGGGGGACGCCACGTCCATCTGGGCAAGTGCGTCTATGCGAATTTCAATCTGACGCTGGTGGATGACACGCACATCTATATCGGGGATCATACGATGATCGGCCCGAATGTGACGATTGCCACGGCGGGGCATCCGGTGCTGCCCGAGCTTCGGGAGAAGGGACTTCAGTTCAACCGGCCGGTGCATATTGGCCGCAACTGCTGGCTTGGCGCGGGCGTGATCGTGCTTCCGGGCGTGACGATCGGGGAAAATACGGTGATTGGTGCGGGAAGCGTGGTGACGCGCGATATCCCGGATCATGTTGTGGCGGTCGGCAACCCCTGCCGGGTGCTTCGCGCCATTGGCGAACGCGACCGGATCGAGTATTGCCGGGGAAAGGCGATCGACTGGGAAGCG
>CALVTV010000015.1 GCA_944363005.1 uncultured Clostridia bacterium
CGGAGCGTCGGGAATCGCAAGGAGCGCCGGAAGCGGCGCGACTATGCGAGTTCCCCGGATCATTGGTTCCCAGACCCCTGTCCTCGCTTCGCGCTTGCTCATTGCGTTTTATCCTGTATAACCCGTCAGGTGACGCTTCGCTGCCTGACTCCTTTTTTCTGGCCGCTTCGCGGTTAGGGACGGGGGCTACGATGGGGCGGCCGCCCCAAACCCTGCCTGGGGACCAGTCCCCAGACCCCTTCCTCGCTTCGCGGCGGTGAAAAGAGGGTTAGGTTTCCTCGAGTTCCCGGCCCTGCATATAGGCGTCCATGGCCTCTGCCACGTGTTTGGAGTGTTCCCCGGCCTCCACAACGGTTCGCGCGCCACGGGTCACGTCGCCGCTGGCGAAAATGCCCGGGCGCGTCGTGCGTCCACAGGCATCCGCTACGAGCAGGCCGCGTTCGTTGGCTTCCAGCCCGCGCGTTGTGGAAACAAGACGGTTACGCGGGCCCTGGCTGATGGCAATGATCGTGCTATCGGCGGGATAGAGCGTGCGGCTGTCCGGCACGGTTTCGCAGGTGCCGTCCTCATGCTCCACCGTGTCCTCGAAGTAGACACCCTCATCCACGATTTCTACCGGCTGCTTGTTATAATGCATCTCCACGCCCTCGAGCATGGCGTAGTCCAGCTCATGCTTGGACGCCGCCGCTTTTGACGTGCGCGAGAAGCAATGCACATGGCGCACGCCTTTGCGCACCGCCGTGCGGCAGACGTCCATGGCCGCGTTGCCCGCGCCGATGACGTTGAGCGTTTCGCCCAGGCGGTAGCTGTCCGGGTTGGTCAGGTAGTTGATGGCAAAATGCACGTTGCCCAGCGTCTCGCCCTTCATGTGCAGCGCGTTGGGCTGCCAAACGCCCGTGCCCACGAAGATCGATTTATACCCGTCGCGGAACAGATCGTCAATCGTGATCGCCGTGCCGATGGTGGTGTTGGGGCGCACGCGGATGTTCTTGAGCACCAGGTGGTGATACTCAAAGTCATCGAGCACCGACTTGGGCAGGCGGAAATCCGGAATGCCATAGCGCAGCACGCCGCCGATCTTGTCCTTGCTCTCGAAGATCGTCACCTGATAACCCTTGCGCGCCAGCAGCACGGCGATGGTCAACCCCGCCGGGCCGGAACCGATGATCGCCACGCGCATGCCGTTGGAAGGCGCCGGGCCCTTGGTCATCTTGTTGCTATAGGTGCTTGAAATGTAGTTCTCAATCGAGGAAAAGTGCACCGGCGCGCCCTTTCTGCCCAGAACGCAGTGGCCTTCACACTGGTTCTCATGGTTGCAGACCAGCGAACAGACCGTCGTCAGCGGGTTGTTTTCAAAGAGCATCCGGCCCGCATCGTCGAGCTTGCCGTCGAGCATCAGCCGGATCACCTTCGGAATTGGCGTATGGATCGGGCAGCCCTTCTGGCACTGGGGAACCTTGCAGTTGAGGCACCGCTGCGCCTCCTCGAGAATGTGAACCGCCATGGGTCATCTTCCTTTCTGTCTTCGCGTGGATTTTCGATATATGATAATATGATTATACGACACGGGATACGCAATAGGCAAGAAGTAATCCCGTCAAATCCACGGCGTGAAACTGACCGCGCACAAATTATTAGCACTCTTTTTGATTGAGTGCTAATTTTCTCTTGACATTGGTCCCCCGCCGCGCTACAATACGATTGCTTGAATCAATCATAACGCTTTTTGACAGCGATCAAGGGGGTTTTTTATCATGGAACCGATTCGTGGAAGCGTGTCCATCGACGCGCAAAACATCATGCCGATCATCAAAAAATGGCTGTATTCGGACAAGGACATCTTCATCCGTGAGGCCGTATCCAACGGCTGCGACGCGATTACCAAATTGCGCATGGTCGATTCCCGGCTGGCGCAGGGCGCGAGCGTGCACGTGGAGGTCGATCGCGCGGCAAAGGAGCTGCGCATCATCGATGACGGCGTGGGCATGACCGAGGACGAGGTCAAGAAAAACATCAACCAGGTCGCCTTCTCCGGCGCCAAGAGCTTCCTGGAGGAGTACGCCAAGAACGAAAACCAGGAGGACGCGGGCATCATTGGCCACTTTGGCCTGGGCTTTTACTCCGTGTTCATGGTTTCGGACAAGGTGACCATCGATACGCTGTCCTTCAGAGAGGGCGCCACGCCCGTGCGCTGGGAGAGCGAGGACGGCATGCAGTTCACCATGAGCGAAGGCACGCGCCAAACGCGCGGCACGACCGTCACGCTGCACATCAGCGAGGCCGAGGAGGAGTTCCTGGATGTCTGGCGCGTGCGCGAGGTGTTGGAGCGCTACTGCTCGTTCATGGCGGTGCCGATCTATCTGACGGAGGTCAAGCCCGAGGCCGAGAAGAAGGAAGGCGAGGAGGGCGAAGCCGCCGCGCAGGAGACGCCCGCGGAGGAAAAGCCGATCAACGACACGCTGCCGCTCTACGCGAAGGCCCCGCAGGACTGCACCGAGGAGGACTACAAGCAGTTTTACCGCAAGACGTTCCGCGAGTATGAGGACCCGCTGTTCTGGATTCACCTGAACGTGGACTACCCGTTCAAGCTCAAGGGCATCCTGTATTTCCCGAAGCTCAAGGAGCAGTTCGGCGGCATCGAGGGCCAGATCAAGCTGTATTCCGGCCAGGTGTTCGTTGCGGACAACATCAAGGAGGTCATTCCGGAGTTCCTGATGCTGCTCAAGGGCGTGATCGACTGCCCGGACTTCCCGCTGAACGTGTCGCGTTCCTTCCTGCAGAACGACGGCTATGTGCGCCGGATTTCGAACCACATCACCAAGAAGGTGGCCGACCGGCTGACGGGCATGTTCAAGACCGAGCGCGAGACCTACGAGGGCTTCTGGCCGGACATCCATCCGTTCATCAAGTACGGCGTGATGCGCGACGAGAAGTTCGCCGAGCGCATGAAGGACTGCATCCTCTATAAGACCACCGAGGGCAAGTTCCTCACGCTTGAAGAATACAAGGAGCGCAACGGCGAGAAGCTCCCGAACAAGATGGTCTATACCTCCGACCCGGCGCGCCAGGACGCGGCTGTGCGCCTGTTCACCGAGCGGGGCATCGACGTGGCGGTGATGGATACGGCCATCGACGTCAACTTCCTGTCCTATATGGAGTATAGCGGCGATCCGGAGTCGAAGTTCAAGTTCTGTCGCGTGGACGCGGAGCTCGAGAGCCTGACCAGCGAGGAAGATGCGCCGCAGCTGGACGCCGAGAAGCTGACCGCGCTCATGCGCGAGGCCACGGGCAAGGACGATCTGGCGGTCGAGGTGAAGCCGCTGGCCAACGATAAGGTGCCGGTCATGCTCATCGAGGACGAGCAGACCCGCCGCTTCAACGACATGGGCCGCCTCTATGGGCGCAAGGAATTCACCATGCCCGCGAAGTACAATGTGGTGCTCAATAGCCGTAGCCAGGCGATTGCGAAGCTGGCCGAGCGCGAGAAGGACGAGCGCAGCGTGCTGCTGGCACACCAGCTGTATGATCTGGCGGAGCTCTCCCGCCAGCCGCTGGAGGCGGAGCAGATGACGGCGTTCATTCGCCGCTCGATGGAGATCGTTGAATTGGCCGCATCGCTGTAAAAAATAAAAGAGGACGGTTCGCCGTCCTTTTTTTGTACCCAGCCGCTTGAAACCGGCGCGAAGCGAGGATGGGGTTTGGGGATGAAATCCCCAAGCGGGTTTGGGCGGCAGCCCAACGTTTCCTTCTGTTCCCAGCCGCGAAGCGGCCAGTGGAAAATAGTAGTCAGGAAGCGTAGCGTCACCTGACGGGTTATTCGTTCAAAGCGGCGGACATTTGGCTCAACCCTCTGCCGAACTGCATACAAAAACCTCCTGTCCGATCGATTGCGGGCAGGAGGTTTTTGTATGCAATTCATTTCGTTCGCGGCGGTTAAAAGCAGAGTTTTCTGTATAACCCGTTTCAATCGTAGGGCACTGTGTGCCCTGCTCTGAAACTCCTTTTTTCTGGCCGCTTCGCGGTTGGGGACGGGGGCTACGATGGGGCGGCTGCCCCAAACCC
>CALVTV010000016.1 GCA_944363005.1 uncultured Clostridia bacterium
TTCTTCCACCAGCTCGTCGATGCTGTAGGGCAGAAGCCACGTCTGCTCCGATGCAATGCTTTGGATATAGCTCATGCGCTCACCGCTTTTTCTTTATTATACCATACCTTCTTTCTTTTGTATACAGTACAGAGCGAGGACATTCAGGCCCCCCTGTCTCTACTGGAGCCTGCGGGATTTCATGTCTTTTCGGACGGTCTGACCAAATGGACATTACACGAACACCTACTTTTTTCAAAAGCGGCTTTGCCGTGTGGGTGTGGTTGTAATGTCAAAATGTAAAGCCCGAGGGGGTAAGGCACAAAGCGCTCCTCCCCTCGGGCTTTATCTCTTTACTGGTTAAGCGAATTTCATATTTCAAGAAGCATTGCATTTAAGCGCAGATGAAACTATATTGCCATCACGTCTCAGAGATGGGGCACAACGGCGGACTTTTTTGGCGGCGACCGACCTACGATTTTAAATTCCAAGTTATTCCCGTAACCTGAAGGGTCAGATGCTTTCGCTTGATATGATCAACGCAATCCATCAGACGAAACAAAACAATGGAAGCGTCGGTAAGCAACAGAGAAAAGTTGAATTTGACGGAGGATTTTATGAAGATAAATGATATTGAAACTTCAAGACTTGTGTTAAGAGGATTCACGAAAGAAGATGCTTTATGGGCATATAGTATCTGGAACAATCCAGAGATGGGACAATATTTGCCAGATGAAGCGAAAGAAGAAATAGATGATCAATATTTGAAAATGTTAGAAGGCTTAGGCGAAGATGAGGAATGTTGTTATTTGATTCCTGTTTTTAAGAATTCGTTAGAGCGGGTAGGGACATGCAGTTTCATGATAAGTGAGGACAAGAAAGTATACGATATTGCTTATTGCGTACATAAAAATTTCTGGTGTCAAGGCTATGCAACTGAGATTGCTCAGGGAATGATCGATTATGCTCGTAGTCAAGGCGCTGAGAAAGTAACCATTTATGTAGCTCAGGAAAATGCCGCTTCCAATCGTGTCGCCCAGAAATGTGGCGGAAAAATTGTCAGCGAGAGCACATATAAGAAAAAGGGAACAGATATAATCATGAAAGATTATAAATACGAAATTGAATTGTAACGTAGATGTGTTAGAATATGCTATCAAAAGGTCTGGAAACCTTGGTTTTCAGATCTTTTTTATATGCGAAAATTGCTGCTGCGGCCACCGGGACTTCTGTGGGCTTGCCCGCGACGGTATGGAAATGGTATAATGTTGCAAAACGCGAAAGGGGACGAATGATGAAAAAGAGAGCGTTGCTGTTGCTTGCCGGGCTGATGCTGCTGGGCGCGTCGGCTTGGGCGCAGCCGGCGGAGGATATCAGCCGGGATTGCCTCATGCGCGCCCCGGGCGTCTCGGCGCTTGGCTGCCTGACGGACGATGATTACAAAACGAGATGGGCATCATCCACTGGAAATCGCGCGCGCCTTGAGATCGACGCGCCCGAAGGCGGGCGCATTGGTGGCGTGTACCTTCAATTCTATAACAGCCCGTGTGCGTTCGATGTGCAGGTACGCGACGCGAACGGCGAATGGGTGACGGCAGCCTCCTGCGACACGGACTTTTTGACCGGTTATGCCGCACTGCCGCAGGGGGCGCAGGCCGTCTGCGTGCGCCCGCAGGGCAATGGCAACCGCCTGATTCTGGCAGAAGTGCGCGTGTTTGCCGAGGGCGAAGCGCCGTCCTGGGTGCAGCAGTGGCAGCCGCCGCTGGAGAAGGCGGATTTGCTCGTGCTCTCTGCCCATCCGGACGACGAGCTGCTCTTCATGGGCGGCACCATTCCGTATTACGCGGGGGAGCGCGGGATGGATGTGCAAGTGGCCTATCTGGTCCCGGCGACGCCGTACCGCAGGCTGGAGCTGCTCGATGGGTTGTGGCTGTGCGGCGTGAAGAACTATCCCGATCTGGGCTCGTTTCCGGACCGGTTTAGCACGTCGCTCAAGAGCCAATACAAGCAGGAGGGCTGGAGCCGCGACCGCGTAATGCGCCATGTTACGGGACTTTTGCGCCAGTACCGGCCCGATGTGGTGGTCACGCACGATGTGAACGGCGAGTATGGCCACGGCGCGCACAAGGTGGCGGCCGATGCGGCGCTGAACGCTGTGGAGCTGGCGGCCGATCCCGAATATCAGCATGCAAAACTGGAGCAGACGCAGCCTTGGCAGGTGCAAAAGCTCTACCTGCATCTGTACGAGGAGGGCGCATTGCGCATGGACTGGCGTGTGCCGCTGGAGGCTTTCGGCGGAAAAACCGCGTTTGACGTGGCGCAAGAGGCGTTTGCCTGCCATATTTCGCAGCAGAAGACCGAGTACCGCGTTGAAGATTTTGGCCCGTACGACAATGCAAAATTTGGCCTGGCGTTCAGTGTCGTTGGCCCGGATGAGGACAAAAACGATTTCTTTGAGCACGTTGACGGTGCGAAACTTTGACCGCTTGGCAGGAAACAGCGGGGTTCGGCTCGAATTCTACAATAAGATGATCCGGCAAGGGGCATGAGTGAATGAAGTTTACAAAAATGCATGGAATCGGGAACGATTACATCTATGTGAATGGATTTGAGGAGACGGTCGAAAACCCGAACGAACTGGCCGTACGGGTGAGCGACCGGCACTTTGGCATAGGCAGCGACGGGCTGGTGCTCATTGAACCGAGCAGCGTGGCGGATTTCCGCATGCGCATGTTCAACGCCGACGGTTCCGAGGGCGATATGTGCGGCAATGCCAGCCGGTGCATTGGCAAATACGTGTTTGACCGCGGGCTGACGGACAAGACCCGCGTGACGCTGGAGACGCGATCGGGCATCAAGGTGCTGGAGCTGACCGTCGAAGGCGGCAAGGTGAAAAGAGTGCGCGTGGATATGGGCGCGCCGCGCATCCGCTGCGAGGAGGTGCCCTGCACATTGGGCACGGGGGTGGTGCTGCGCGCACCGGTTCATGTGCTTGACCGCACGTTCGAAATCACGCCGGTGTGTACGGGCAATCCGCACGGCGTCATCTTCCTTGACGAACCGGTGGAGACGTTTGAGCTGGCCAAGTACGGCCCGGTTCTTGAATGCCATCCAGCATTTCCGAAAAAAGCGAATATCGAGTTTGTTCAGGTGCTTTCAAAAGAACGCCTGCGCATGCGCGTATGGGAGCGCGGCAGCGGCATCACGCTGGCCTGCGGCACGGGTTCCTGTGCGGCGCTGGTGGCGGCCAACCTGTGCGGCCTGGCCAACCGGCGGGCGACGGTTGTGCTCGACGGGGGCGAGCTTGTCAACGAGTGGGACGAGGCGACGGGACATGTGTTCATGAGCGGCCCCGCGGCTTTCGTCTTTGACGGCGAGTACGATGTGCGCAGGTGAGCAGAAAGCGAGGAGAGCCCATGACGCTGGTGACGCAGGCCGTGGCCTTTGCCGCGAACGCCCATGACGGGGCGACGCGCAAGGGCTCACAGATTCCCTATATCGTCCATCCCATGGAGGTGGCGGCCATTGCCGCTTCGATGACGGAGGATACGCAGGTCGTTGCGGCGGCTGTGTTGCACGATGTGATGGAGGACTGCGGCGTCAGTTTCGAGGAGCTGCTTGACCGGTTTGGCGAGCGGGTGGCGCAGCTTGTGCGGGAGGAGAGCCAGTGCGGCGTGCCGCACAACCGCGCGACGTGGAACACCCGCAAGCGCGAAGCCGTCGAGCGACTTGCGCACAGCGCAAGGGAATCGATGATCATTTGCCTGGCGGACAAGCTGAGCAACATGCGCGCCATCTACCGGGATTACCTGCGCGAGGGGGATGCGATGTTCCTGCGCTTCAACCAGCACGATAAACGCATGCATGCCTGGTATTACCGCAGCTGCGCGGCGCTGATGGAGGCCGAACTCGGGGATACGCTGGCCTGGCAGGAACTGAACATGCTCATCGCCAATGTGTTTGGGGATGTGCAGGAGGTTGAACCGGGGAAAAAAGCGCACGCGGTCTGAACGATGAAAGCCATGATGAAAACGCGCGAAATTGGCAAAAGCGCTTGACAGAACGGGTCGAATCCTGTATTATAACTTATTGGGTTAAAACACGGAAGTCTGCGGCTCAGGCCGCTTTCTCTTTGTGAAAGGGGTTGAACCTTCCATGGTACGCACTATCGTCGGCGCGAACTGGGGCGACGAGGGCAAGGGAAAGATCACCGATATGCTCGCTGCTCAGTCCGATATCGTCGTCCGTTTTCAGGGCGGCGCAAACGCCGGGCACACCATCATCAACGACTACGGCCGCTTTGCGCTGCATCTGCTGCCCAGCGGCGTGTGCAGCCCGAATGTGGTCAACGTCATCGGCCCGGGCGTAGCGCTGGACATCGAAGCATTTTTGCGCGAGATGGAAGAGGTCGTCTCTCAGGGCGTGCCTCAGCCGAAGATCCTCGTTTCCGAGCGTGCACAGGTCATGATGCCCTATCACATTGCGCTGGATTGCTACGAGGAAGAGCGTCTTGGCAAGAACTCCTTCGGTTCCACCAAGTCGGGCATTGCGCCGTTCTACGGCGACAAGTACCAGAAGATCGGCTTGCAGCTTTGCCAGCTGTATTATCCGGACGTGCTGCGCGAGAAGCTTGCGCATGCGCTGGATATCAAAAACGCGCTGCTGACGCATCTGTATCACAAGGAGCCGCTGGATCTTGAGGCCCTCATTGAAAAGATGACGGCCCTGGCAGAGCGCATCCGCCCCTATGTAGCGGATACCGATGCCTTCCTCATGCAGGCCGTGAAGGAAGGCAAGAACATCCTGCTGGAGGGTCAGCTGGGTACGCTGCGCGATCCGGATCACGGCATCTATCCGATGGTCACCTCCTCTTCGCCGCTGGCCGGCTATGCGCCGGTGGGCGCCGGCGTGCCGGTTTGGTCCATCAAGGACATCATCGCCGTTACGAAGGCGTATTCCTCCTGCGTGGGCGCGGGTCCGTTTACCACGGAGCTGTTCGGCGAGGAGGCGGAGGAACTGCGCAAGCGCGGCGGCGACCGCGGCGAGTACGGCGCGAAGACGGGCCGTCCGCGTCGGGTGGGCTGGTTTGACTGCGTGGCCACGCGCTATGGTTGCCAGATGCAGGGCGCTACGCAGGTTGCGCTGACCAACATGGACGTGCTGGGTTACCTGGATGAAATCCCGGTTTGCGTGGCGTATACGTGCGGGGGCGAGCGGGTTGACCGCTTCCCGGTGACGCCGAAGCTGGAAAAGTGCGAGCCGGTGTATGTCACGCTTCCGGGCTGGAAGAGCGATATCCGCGGCATCCGCGACTTTGCTCAGCTGCCTGAAAACGCGCGCCGGTACGTGGAATTCCTGGAGGAGCAGATTCAGTGCCCCATCCGCATGGTTTCCAATGGCCCGCGCCGCGAGGAAATGATGTTCAGATAAGTAGTTTGAAAAGGAGGAAGCAGCATGAGGCGCACGGGATGGCAGTGGATCGTTTCCCTGGGCGCGCTGTTTCCTTTTTTTCGTATTGTCCGTAGGGATTTGCCGCCTTTTGGCGGCTTTCTTTTTGCTTGACGGCGCATGGGATACGTTGTATAATATGCGCTGATATACAGCAATATGCATTATAATATTCTTCTTGTTTGACAGAAAAGGGGAGAGCCGATGGCAACTTTGATTCTGGAAGACGGTTCCCGCTACGAGGGAACGCTGTTTGGACATCAGCAGAGCGTGACCGGTGAAGTGGTCTTTACCACCGGCATGACCGGCTATCAGGAGACGCTGACCGACCCGTCCTATTGCGGGCAGATCGTCTGCATGACGTATCCGCTGATCGGCAACGTGGGTATCAACGACCTGGACAACGAGAGCGAGGGCGTGCGCATGCGCGGTTTCATCGTCTCGGAGCTGTGCGACGTGCCCAGCAACTGGCAGATGAAAAAAACGCTCGACCAGTACCTGAAGGTGCAGGGAGTCACCGGCATTGCCGGCGTGGATACCCGTGCGCTGACCAAGCATGTGCGCAATTTCGGCACGCTGCGCGGGCGCATCGTGGAGGGCGAGCCGACCGAGGAGGACTTTGCGCTCTGCCGTGCGCATGAGATGCACGATCAGGTGGCGCAGTGCACCTGCAAGGCCTCCTATGACGTGCCGGCGGAGGGCGAGGAAGTGCTCCGTCTGGCGGTGATGGATTTCGGCCTCAAGCGCGGTATTCTGCATTCGCTGACCCGCCGCGGGTGCGCGTTGCGCGTGTTTCCGGCGGATACGCCCGCCAAGGAGATCCTGGAGAGCGGCTGTGACGGCGTGATGCTCACCAACGGCCCCGGAGATCCGGAGGACAACCCGCAGGCCATCGCCGCCATTCGCGAGCTGATGGACAAGCTGCCGGTGTTTGGCATCTGTCTGGGCCATCAGCTGATGGCGCTGGCCATGGGCGGACGCACGGTCAAGATGAAATACGGCCATCACGGCGCGAACCATCCGGTCAAGGATCTCGCGCGCGGCCTGTGCGCCGTGACCCCGCAGAACCACAACTACATGGTCGATCCCGAAAGCCTGCCCGCGGGCGCGGTCGTGACCCACGTCAACTGGAACGACCAGACCGTGGAAGGCGTGCGCTATACCGACCGCCATGCGTTCTCCGTGCAGTTCCATCCGGAGGCCTGCGGCGGCCCGCGCGAGACGAGCTATCTGTTTGACGACTTCGTGAACATGGTCAAAGAGGCCAAGAAAGGGGACGCCCACAATGCCTAAGAAGGAATGGATCAAGACGGTACTGGTCATCAGTTCCGGCCCGATCGTCATCGGCCAGGCGGCGGAATTCGACTACGCCGGTACGCAGGCCTGCCGCGTCCTCAAGGAGGAAGGCGTGGAGGTGGTGCTGGTCAACTCCAACCCCGCCACGATCATGACGGATACCGACATTGCGGACAAGGTCTACCTGGAGCCGCTGACCGTCGGCTCGCTGGAGAAAATCATTGCCCGTGAGCGTCCGGACAGCCTGCTTGCCTCGCTGGGCGGCCAGACCGGCCTGAATCTGGCGATGGAGCTCGACGAAAAGGGCATCCTCAAAAAGTACAACGTGCAGCTGCTGGGCACCAAGATTGACTCCATCCGCCGCGCGGAAGACCGCGAGGACTTCAAGAACATGATGCTCTCCATCGGGGAGCCGTGCATCGATTCGGTCATCGTCCATGACGTGCAGGCGTCCGTCGATTTCGCCAACGAGTACGGCTATCCGGTCATCGTTCGTCCGGCGTACACGCTGGGCGGCACGGGCGGCGGCATCGCGGAGAACGAAAAGCAGCTGCGCGAGATCTGCGCGGACGGCCTGCGCTCCTCCCGCGTGCATGAGAACCTCATCGAGCGCAGCGTCGCCGGCTGGAAGGAGATCGAGTACGAGGTCATCCGCGACGGCGCGGGCAACGCCATCGCCATCTGCAACATGGAGAACTTCGACCCGGTCGGCGTGCACACGGGCGACTCCATCGTCGTGGCGCCGACGCAGACGCTGCGCGACCAGGAAGCGCAGATGCTGCGCACCGCTTCGCTGAACATCATCTCCGCGCTGGGCATTGAGGGCGGCTGCAACGTGCAGTATGCGCTCGACCCCAACAGCATGAATTACTACGTCATCGAGGTCAACCCGCGCGTGTCGCGCTCCTCGGCGCTGGCCTCCAAGGCGACGGGCTACCCCATCGCGAAGGTGACCACGCGCATCGCACTGGGCTACAACCTCGACGAGATTATCAACGGCGTGACGGGCGAGACGTACGCCTGCGCCGAGCCGACGATCGACTACATCGTGCTCAAGTTCCCGCGCTGGCCGTTTGACAAGTTCGTCTACGCCGACAAGCACATCGGCACCAAGATGAAGGCCACCGGCGAGATCATGTCCATCGGCACGAGCTTTGAAAGCGCTATGCTCAAGGCCGTGCGCTCGCTGGAGATGGGTATGGACAGCTTTGTGGTGCCCTCGCTGGAGACGCTCTCCGACGAGGAGATCGAGAAGCGGCTTCACGAGATCAACACCGAGCGCGCGTTTGTCGTCGCCGAAGCGCTGCGCCGCGGCGTATCGATGGAGCATGTGCACGACATCACCAAGATCGACATCTGGTTCCTCAAAAAGGTGAAGAACATCGTGGAGGCTGAGCAGCGCGTGCGCGCGCTCTCCGGCAAGGAGCAGCTCACCCGCGAGATGTTGATGGAGATCAAGCGCATGGGCATGGCGGACAAGGCCATCGCGCGCTTTGTGGGCAGCACGGAAAAGGAAATCCGCGCCCTGCGCACGCAGCTGGGCGTGATCCCCTCCTTCCGCATGGTCGATACCTGCGGCGGCGAGTTCGAAGCCGTCAGCCCGTACTTCTACAGCACTTACGGCACAGCCACCGAGGCGCGCAACTCCGGCCGCAAGACCGTGGTGGTGCTCGGTTCCGGCCCCATCCGCATTGGCCAGGGCATCGAGTTTGACTACTGCTCTGTGCATTGCGTCTGGGCGCTCAAGCGCGCGGGCTTTGACACCGTGATCATCAACAACAACCCGGAGACCGTTTCCACCGACTTTGACACCTCCGACCGCCTCTACTTCGAGCCGCTGACGCCGGAGGACGTGCTCAACGTGCTGGAGATCGAGCAGCCGGTCGGCGTGGTCTGCCAGTTCGGCGGCCAGACGGCCATCAAGCTGGCCAAGACGGTGCGCGAATCCGGCTACAACATCCTGGGCACTGACCTGGGCGACATCGACGCGGCCGAAGACCGCGAGCTGTTCAACCAGCTGCTCAACCAGCTGGGCATCCCGCAGCCCAAGGGCACGACCGTCTTCACCGCGGAGGAGGCCGTCAAGGCCGCCGGTGAGCTGGGCTATCCGGTGCTCGTGCGCCCGAGCTACGTGCTGGGCGGCCAGGGCATGGAAATCGCCTACGACGAGCGCCACATCCGCGAATACATGTCCATCATCAACATGAACGTGCAGGAGCACCCGATCCTCGTGGACAAATACCTGCTGGGCCGCGAGATCGAGGTGGACGCCATCTGCGACGGCGAGAACGTGCTCATTCCGGGCATCATGGAGCATATCGAGCGCGCGGGCATTCACTCCGGCGACTCCATCTCCGTCTATCCGCCGCAGCATCTGGCGCCGCGCATTCAGCGCATGATTACCGATTACACCATCAATATCGCGCGCAGCCTGCACGTCAAGGGCCTGGTGAACATTCAGTTCATCGAGTACGCGGGCGACCTGTACATCATCGAGGTCAATCCGCGCTCCTCGCGCACGGTGCCGTATATCTCCAAGGTCACGGGCATCCCGATCGTGGAACTGGGCGTGCGCGCGTCGCTGGGCGAGAAGGTGCCTGCGATGGGCTTCGGCACGGGCCTGTATCCGCCTGCGCCGACGGTCGCCGTGAAGATGCCGGTGTTCTCCTTTGAGAAGCTGCCGGAGGTTGAGGTTTCCCTTGGACCGGAAATGAAGTCCACCGGCGAAGCGCTCGGCCTGGCCGAGACGGCGGAGGAAGCCTACCTCAAGGGCTTTGCCTCCACGAAGATGGCGATTCCCAAGCCCGAGGAGGGCGGCGTACTCTTCGCCATCGCCGACCACGACAAGCGCGAGGCCATGGAGCTGGCGGAGACGTTCGCGGCGCTGGGCTTTGAAATCTACGCCACCAGCGGCACGGCGCACATGCTCAACCACAACTACGTGGGCGCGCAGCCCGTTCCGCGTCCCGGCGAGGATACGGAGG
Organism: uncultured Clostridia bacterium; assembly: GCA_944363005.1. Classification (GTDB taxonomy): domain Bacteria; phylum Bacillota; class Clostridia; order Christensenellales; family Aristaeellaceae; genus Ventricola. The sequence continues at coordinate 9,708 of CALVTV010000016.1, forward strand.
CGCTGGCAAAGCTCTTTGACTCCGGCAAGATTCGCCTGATCATCACCACGCCGACGCACGGCCGCGATCCGCAGCGCGCGGGCTTCCGTCTGCGCCGCATGGCGGTGGAATACGGCATCGCCTGCGTGACGAGCATTGACACGGCGAAGCTGCTGATGAAGTGCGTGAAGCTGGGCAAGAAGGCGGAGGACGTGCCGCCGCTGGGCCTGCACGACCTGGTGCTCTAATCAAACAAACGAAAGGACGAGACCCCTCGCGGGTTTCGCCCTTTTTCGTGCATAAAAAA
>CALVTV010000017.1 GCA_944363005.1 uncultured Clostridia bacterium
TGTGTATAATTACTATAACAGAATAGAATGTAAAACAGAATATTTATATTTCCGTACAATTTCGACGCAATGCACATCAGCGAAAAACGCGCCGCGTTTTCCGCCGCAAGAAAGGCAGTACAGATCATGCGCTGTTTTTCTTTCCCTACTTATTTGCAATATGAAAATAAGTTTTTCCTCTGGCCGGGTGTTCCCCGGGCGGGGATGGGCGATGTGCAACATCTTTTTTCTGGCAAATTATTTGCGACGTGACAGTAAGTTGTCGCAAGTAACGTGAGCACACTCAACCGGACAGGCCGAGTCGGAAAGGAGGCAGGGGGGAGACGCGCGCCTGACCACCCCGTAAGGTTATCGTGACACGACAGAAAGGAGTCAGAAACAATGAGGAAACTACGCAAGTTCATGACCGTGATGCTGGCCGTGATGATGCTGGTCAGTATGCTCCCTTCCGCCAGCGCGGCAGTGCTCAATGAGCCGATCGAGGATTCCGGCGTCATCAAACTGATCAAGAGCATCCGGCCGCTGGGCACCATCGCCTCCGCGATGAACAGCGCCGCGCACCCCGACGACGAGGGTTCCAGCTGGCTGGCGGCGCTTTCGCTGGGCCAGGGCGTCAGCTGCCACATCGTCTCCATCACGCGGGGCCAGGGCGGCCAGAACGCCATCGGCCCGGAATACCACAACGCGATGGGCGTGCTGCGCACGGCGGAGCTTGAAGAGGCCATCCGCGTGCTGGACGTGACGGACGACATCCTGCGCGAGGATTACGATTCTCCGTGCATGGACTACGGTTTCTCCAAGAAGTGGGAAGAGGCCGAGGAAAAGTGGGACTTTGACTACCTGGTAGAGCGCATCGCCTATTACATCCGGCTCTACCGCCCGCAGGTGTACGTGCATCACGCCTCCAACGTGCGTAGCCAGCACGGCCAGCATCAGGCGACCTACATCGTCTCCATGCGCGCCATCGAGGCGGCCGCCGATCCCGAGATGTATCCGGAACACGGCCTGCCCGCCTACCAGGTGCAGAAGGTGTACGAGCCCGGCTCCGCGGAGGAATACAACGTGGCCGTGGATACCGGCGCGTTTGACCCGCTCTACGGCGACACCTATCAGCGCATCAGCGACTACTCGCGCAGCTTCCACGCCTGCCAGGGCATGGGCGCGACGACCTATCCGAAGGCCGGCCTGCGCTACTTCAAGATGACCACGGACGCCGCGGCGAAGATCACCGAGCCGGCAGCGGAGAGCTCGTTCTTCGACGGCCTGCCCTACGACTTCGACGACTACGCGGAGCTGGTCGCCGACGAGCAGATCGCTTCCATGCTGCGCAAGATTCAGCAGGATTACCGCGACATCGAAGCCGCCTTCCCCTGGAACGCCGAGGTCATGGCGGGGCTGAACGTCATGCGCACGGACGTGGATGACGCGCTGGCCGCCGTGGAAGCTTCCGGGCTTGACGAGGAGACGAAGTACGACCTGAGCTTCCACCTCAAGAAGAAGCAGACCCAGCTCGACCGCGCGATGGCCGAAGCAGCCTGCCTGCAGGTGCTTTGCGTGGTCAGCGATTACGAAGTGATCCCGGGACAGCCCGTTGACGTGGCGGTTCGCGTCTATCAGGGCACGGATATGCCGCTGAGCGTTGCGGACGTTACCCTTGAAACCATGCCGGGCTGGACGGTTGAAAAGGGCGAAACCGAAGGCGAACTGGGCTACAACAACACGCTGATTCAGCACTTTACGCTGACGGCCACCCCGGACGCCGATTACTACAACGCCTTCCACGGCGATCACATCAAGGCCAACGTGACCTTTGAAGGCGAGCACAGCTTCAGCATGTCGGGCGAGACGGAGGAGACCTTCGCGCTGCTGCCGAAGTTCGCGGTCAAGGTTGCGCCGGAAAAGATCGTCATCAACAACGCCAAGGCCATTGAACCGGTCGAATACACGGTGGAAATGGTCAACAATTCGCCGGACGCCGCCACGGAAACCGTGGTGCTGAGCGCGCCCGAGGGCTGGACGGTCGAACCCGCTTCCCAGGAAGTTTCCTTCGCCAAGAGCGGCGAGACCACGTCCGCGACGTTCAAGGTCAGCGCCCCGGCCGATGTGGCGGAAGGCACCTACAAGCTCTCCGTGACCATGGGCCAGGACAACCAGACCGTTCAGGAAATCGACTACCAGCACATCGACAAGACCTACTACCTCTACGAAGCGGAAGGCACCGTCGAGGTCTTCCCGCTGCTCTTTGACGAGACCCGCAAGATCGGCTACCTCTCCGCGGGCCTTGACACCGTCGGCGAAACGCTGGCCTCCCTGGGCATGGACATCACGTTCATCCAGGATGATGAACTGCGCCTGGGCGACCTGAGCGTCTATGACACCATCGTCGTCGGCATCCGCGCCTACAAGCACCGCCCGTCCCTCATCGAGTGCAACGACCGCCTGCTCGCCTACGCCAAGAACGGCGGCCATCTGGTGGTGCAGTACCACACCTCCGGCGACGGCTACAAGCCCGAGTACGCGGCTTATCCGCTGACGGTGGGCAGCCCCTCCCTCGAATGGCGCGTGACCTACGAGGATTCGCCCGTCACGGTGCTCATCGAGGATCACCCCTTCCTGACCACGCCCAACAAGCTCGACGAGACGGCTTGGGACAACTGGGTGCAGGAGCGCTCGATCTACGTGCCCATGGAGTGGGACGAGGCGTATGAAGCGCCCATCCGCAGCGGCACCGTTGAGCAGGAGAACCGGGAGTACGACGGCCAGATTCTGACCGCGCCGTACGGCGAAGGCCGCTTCACCTATACCGCGCTCGCGTTCTTCCGTCAGGTGCCGAACCTGGTGCCCGGCGGCGTGAAGCTCTTCACCAACATCATCTCCCAGTAAAACCGGACGCCGCCTGCGCGGCAATCCGCACACAAAAAAACAGCCCTGGGCATTTTGCTCAGGGCTTGTTCTTTTCTCACTTCGTAACCACGCTGCGCCGGATTTGCACCAGCAGGAGTACCAAGCTGACACCCAGCAGGATATGCCCGATGCCCGCCATGCCGGAGATGGCCGCGTTCAATCCGGAGGAAAGCGGCGTTTCCAGCACCTGCACAACGCCCCGCACGAGGAACATCGCGCCCGTCAGGTTCAGCCCGACGTGATAAACGGTCAGCGGAAGCGCTGTCTTTTTGCCGGTGAAGGAGAACTGCTTTTCCAGCAGAAGCAGCAGAAGGAAAAACACCATGCCCAGCATGAAATAATGCGTATGGACGACGGAGAGCGTGGTTTTTCCCGTAAAGTCGTTGAACTTGGTGAATTCACGGTAGAATACGCCGCCAACCATAGCCAGGAGCGCGTATACCAAAGACGCGTTTGCGTAACGTTTCATTGGATTTCCTCCTCTTTGTTCTTGTCTTCAAAGTTGCTTGAAACCGCCGCGAAGCGATCCTCAAAAGCGTAGTCAGGGAGCGTAGCGTCACCTGACGGGTTGTTCAGTAAAAGCAACAGGTGCTCGCGCCAGCGCAGAAGCTTATGCGGCGCATTCCTTTTTCATCGCAAAATAGCCGATGAGCACCGTCCAAACGTAAGCGCAGGTCTTGGGAATCATCAGCATGCCGATCAGCGGCACGGTGTCCGCCCAGAGCACCACCGGAATATAGAACCCAAAGCTGAGCACGATTGTCAGCCACATGAAGCGGAACGCCCGGTCATTATGTTCTTTGGCGCTGCGGTAGAACAGCACAATCACCAGCAGGCCAAGCAGGGCAAAGGGGATGTTGCGGTAAATTCCCCAGGAGAGCGGCGCATCGGCGCTGAGCCACTGATTTTGCGGCATCATGCACAGCGCAACGCGCACCGCCGCCAAACCATAGACGGCCGCCGTCAGGCCTGCCTGGCCCTGCACCTTGTAGCGCTGGCGCCAGACATAGTAGAGCAGCACGTAAAAGACCGTCATCGTCACCGAAGTGATCCACTTTCCAATGCCCAGCGCGACGGTATAGTTTTCAAGGCCCGTCGTGCACAGCGCAATCGCGCGGGGAATCAGGTGAAAGGAGTCGCCCGCGCCGAGCACCACCGCCATCAGGCCAAACAGGCGGAACTGACGGTTTCCCCGGCTTTTCCGGATCATCACCAATCCAATCGTAATCACGGAAACAAGATACACCACGTCAAACAGGGTTTCGACAATCGCTTGCATCGTTCATTGATCCTCCTCAAGTTGTTTGTTGTATGGAAACTGCAATGGATGTCCGCTTGCAGTTGTCACCTTTGAATCGGCGGCTTTTCACGCCGTCAACCGGTCGATATGAACATTGTTCATTTTGCGGTGAAAAAACGCCCACAGGCGGTTGCTGCGTTTTAATACAGCGTCCTGTGGATCAATTCGATCACGGTGGAAGCATCGTAGTCCTTGCGCATCAGCGCGGAAAGCATCAGCGAAAACAGAATATCCGCGAATTGCTGCGCCGTAAACTGCTCCGTAAACGCATCGGGCCGAATCCTCGCGTCCCGCTGGAGCACCATGCATAACCCATTCAATATGTGTTTCCAGGTCTGCTGCATGCGCCGCTTCCCATCGGACTTTTCCTCCTGCATAAACCCCAGCGCGTGCAGCGTAAAAAAGCCGGGATATGCCTTGCAGCCGTATTCCATGCGTTCATACATCCAGCGGATGCATTCCTGAATGTCCTCAAAAACCATGCCCTGCTGAGGATGGCGAAAAATTTCGCACCAGATGCTCTCCACCGTTTCGCCGACCAGCTCGGCTTTGGATTCAAAGTAATTGTAAATGGAGCCGACCGACACGCCGCAGGCCGCTGCGACAGAGCGAATGTTGACCGCGCCCCAGCCCTTTTGCCGGATCAATTCCCGGCTGGTTTTTAAAATTTCCTCTTTCGATGTTACAACCGTATTCATGTGCTCACCTCAATATGAACATTGTTCATTATACAGGGAACATGCGCGCCTGTCAAGCATGAAGCCGAAAATCAGGCAAACCATGTTCATTCTGCGTCTTCAATTCGAAAGAGATCTTGTTTTGAGGCATGGTTTGCGATTGAAACTCGATGATTTCCGCGAAACGAAAAGGGAGTTGAACGCCCCCGCAATAGGGACAACCTGCAAAACATCAAGCAAATCAGCATCAGTCAATTCGAAGTGAATGCAGTTTTTCAGCCGCGGTCAAAACAGAAAAAACGGCCTTGCTCCAATGGAGTAGGCCGATTGGTTGTGTTTTTTTCGTCAGCTTTCCTTCGACTGCAGGATATTGCCCTCCACTTCGCAAACAAGCTGCTCCAGCCGCATTCGGTCATCCGCGTCCGGATGAGAGAGCGCCTTGTCAAAATTGGCAATCATATTCTCCAGATTATGCACGGGAACAGGCGACGAGCGCAGCCGCTCATAGCGCTCACGCACCGTCGCGGGCATCTTGCCCTGACACATGAATGTCCCGATGAGCGTGTTGCTCGGGTCAATGTGTGCTTTGACCCTGCAAAGAATCTCTTCAAAGTAATCGGGGCTTCCTCCAAATCCCGCCGTGCCGAAGAGAAAGATTTCTTTGCCGCGCAAATCGGCAAGAAAATCCGCAAGCGCCGGATCGCAGGTTCCCTTGTCGGTATAAAATCCAACGTACAGCCGGTCAGCTGCCAACGCGACGGGATCGGGCCGCCCAAAGTATTCCACTTGGGCCAGCACCTGCCGAACCGTCTGGGCCAACATCTCGGTATTGCCCGTTCTGCTGCTGTATACGATGGCTTTTTGCATATCCATGACCTCCTTGATGGCATCTGGTTTTACTCGCTTTTGCGCGCAGATGCGGCAATCTTCTGCAAGAGTGCAAGAAGCGTGTCCTGCTCCTGCGGTGTAAGCGCCGAAAGGCGCAGCCCGTCCCACATGAAGAACACCTGATGACAAAGCGCATAGGCTTGCTTGCCTTTGTCCGTCAGGTTCAGCCGGTAGTATCGGCCTGATTTCTCCTTTGACATCAGGCCCTCTTCCACCAACCGGTTGATGCTGCGCTGGGAATGCCCCCAGTCCACACGCAAAGCGTTGGTCAAGGCCGACGGCGTGGTGCCCGGATGCTTCCCCACATACAGCACGAAGAACATAAGCCCATAGTGAAGCCCAACGGCTTCAAGCTTTTCTGCGGTGTACGCGGAAAAATCCTTGTAAAAGACGGAAGCGTAGTACGCAAAGGTCTTTAGCATGCCCTCGCCCTCTCCTTTCACTTGACGGCGTCCAGTATACGCCGTCAGCTTGACTTTGTCAAGTACGGTGCGATGCGAACCGTATGATGTCTCACAGGCCTTCCCGGTCGATGCGCTGCACGACGGCGAGAATGTCCTTGTAGCGCTCCAGTACGCGCGCGTAATCCTCCCGGCGGTGAGGGAACGTGCAATTTGAGCAATCCTTGATGCCCTGGGCGGTGTAGGTGAATTGCCCGCCGCAGCGCTTGCCGAGCGCATAGAGCGGGCAGTAGCAGAATAGGCAATTGAAATCGGACGCATCGACTCCCTTGTGACAGGGGAAAAACTCGCATGCGCGGTTTTGAAAGAAGCTGTAGTGATCCATGATGTCTCCTTTCCGGGGGGAAATTGGCCCTTCTTCATGTCAAATTGCTTCAAACCGCCGCGAAGCGAACATGGGGAGTCCGAGGGGCGAAGTCCCTCGGGCAGGGCTTGGG
>CALVTV010000018.1 GCA_944363005.1 uncultured Clostridia bacterium
AAAGGCGTCCCTCATTTTTGCATTTCTGCTTATGCTTCACCAGGTTTTCCCCTCGATGGCTTCAACCCCTCGCCAGGCGGGCTTGGGCAGCCGCACAAATCCGCGCAAAAGAAAAGGACGTCCCAAGACGCCCTTTTTTTCTATGACGCCGCGCTCAATCGGCCTGCGTCAGCTCACCCAGAATTTCCTTCTCTGCAAACAGTGCCGTTGCGCCGCCCGTATGCCAGAATACGACCTTGCTCCCCTGCGGGATTTTGCCCGTGCGCACGTGATCGAGCAGGCCGGCAAACGCCTTGCCCGTATACACGGGATCGACAAGCAACCCCTCCGTGCGCGCCAGCAAACGAATGGCCTTCGTCGCCGCTTCATTGGGCTGCTCATACCCCGGCGCATAATAGTCCCGATCGACGGTAAAATCGGCAGCGCTCAGCCGCCCGCCCTCGCCCAGCAACGCCAGCGCCTGGTTGCCCAACTCTGCGCAGCGGGCCTCATATCCCGTATCCTTCGGGCTGACAGCAATGGCCACGATGTCCTCCTGCCCCCCCAACAGACGATGCCCCGCGACCAAACCGGCGAGCGTGCCGCCTGTACCCGTCGCCGTATAGACATAATCCGGTTTCAAGCCGAGTTCTTCGCACTGCTGCGCAAACTCGAGATATCCGCCAATAAATCCGGTCGAGCCCACGGGACTGGCGCCGCCCATCGGCACGTCATAACAACGATGGCCCTGTCCTTGAAGCGCCACGGCATGCACACGCCCCAATTCGCGGCAACGCGCTTCCGTCTGCGCCTCCGTCTCCCCGGGAAGGCTCTCCACAACATGGAGCTCCGCACCCATGATGCGATCCAGCAACATGTTCGAGCGAATGTCCTGTTCATCCGGCTGCACATAGGCATTGAGATACAGAATCGGCGTCAGCCCCAGCCTGCGGCATGCCGTCACCGTCTGCATGGCATGGTTGGACTGCGTTGCGCCGTAGGTGAACACCGTGTCGCATCCTTTTGCAACGGCATCGCCCAGCAGAAATTCCAGCTTGCGAATCTTATTGCCGCCAAACAGGCTCATCCCCGAAAAATCGTCGCGCTTGACGTACAGCTCTACGCCCAGTTCCCGGGAGAGCCTGTCAAGCCGGTACAGGGGCGTCGGGAAAAAGCCCAGTTTCGCGCGCGGACGCGCCGCAAGCGCAGCGCGCAGAGCGTCAAACCGTTCGTTCATCAAAACTCCTCCTTGTGCAAAAAACCGGGGTCACGAGGGCCCCGGCTCGATATTATGCGAGCAAACGGCAAGTCGCCAGCACCATCAGCGCCAGCTGGCAGACGCTCGCCGCCACCGCGCTGAACGTAAACGCCTTATGCTTCGTCTTGTGGCGGAACAGGCGCATCGCCAGCCAAGCACCAACACCGCCCATCATCCAGGTAATGCCAAGCAACGTGCGCTCACGCACGCGCCAGAGTCCCTGCGTGGCCCGGCGTTTGTCCAGCCCGTAGAGCGAAAAGGAAATCACGTTGATCGTCAGATAGACGATCCACAACGCTTCAATCATTCGTTTCCCCCGCTTCATCGCTCTTCTGCTCTTCAAACGTCGAAGGAAGCTGGTTGGGCGCCAATACCGCCATGAATTCAATGCCCGTGATGGTTTCCTTCTCCAGCAGGATCTTGGCCAGTTCGTGGAGCTTCTCCTTGTTGTCGGTCAAAATCTGCATCGCCTTTTCATAACAGTTCGCAATGATCTGCTTGACTTCCACGTCGATACGCGCAGCCGTTTGATCCGAGCAGACCAGATTGGCATCGCCGGAGAGGTACTGCCCGCTCTGCGTTTCCAGCGCCATCATGCCAAACGTATCGCTCATGCCCAGGCGCGTCACCATGGCGCGCGCAAGCTTGGTCGCCTGTTCGATATCGTTGCTTGCGCCGCTGGTGATGCGGCCAAAGATCAGCTGTTCCGCCGCGCGGCCACCGCAATACGTCGTAATCTTGTCGAGGATCTGTTCACGGCTCATCAGCAGCCGCTCTTCGTCATCCACCTGCATGGTATAGCCCAATGCACCGGACGTGCGCGGAATGATGGTGATTTTCTGAACCGGCGCGGCGTTTTCCAGCTTGGCCGCCACCAACGCATGGCCGATTTCATGATAGGAAACCGTCAGCTTGTCGCGCGGCGAAACGACCGCATTCTTGCGTTGATAGCCCGCAATGACCGTTTCAATCGCTTCTTCCATATCCCGCTGGGAAACGGCCTTGCGTCCATCCTTGACCGCGGCAATCGCCGCTTCATTGATGATATTGGCCAATTCCGCACCGGAGCATCCGCTCGTCGCGCGTGCGACCTGCGTGTAATCGATGTTGGGCTCCGTCTTCACATCCTTGGCGTGCACGCGCAGGATCGCTTCGCGGCCCGCAAGATCGGGCAACTCCACGGGAATTCGCCGGTCAAAGCGACCCGGGCGCAGCAAAGCTTTGTCCAAAATCTCCGGACGGTTGGTCGCCGCCAGGATGACCACGCCTTTTCCTGCGTCAAAGCCATCCATCTCGGTCAGCAACTGGTTCAGCGTCTGTTCGCGCTCGTCGTTGCCGCCCATTCCCGCGTTATCCCGGCGCTTGCCGATGGCATCGATCTCGTCGATAAACACAATGCACGGCGCCTTTTCTCCTGCCTGTTTGAACAGATCGCGCACACGGGCCGCGCCCATACCAACGAACATTTCCACAAATTCCGAGCCGGAAATGGAGAAGAACGGCACCTTCGCCTCGCCTGCCACAGCCTTGGCCAGCAGCGTTTTACCCGTACCGGGAGGGCCGACGAGCAACGCGCCCTTGGGCAACTGCGCGCCGATATCGCGATACTTCTGCGGGTCATGCAGGAAATCGACGATCTCTTCGAGCGCATCCTTGGCTTCGTCCTCGCCTGCGACGTCAGCAAACGTCTTTCCGGTTTGCGCCTCCACGTAAATCTTGGCGTTGGACTTGCCAAACGTCATGGAGTTGCCGCCCAGCTGCTTGCTCATTCGCTTGAACATAAACGAGCCGAGCGCATAGAAGATGATCAGCGGAACCACCCAGGAGAGCAGGAACTCGATGAACGGGCTCATCTCTTCCGGTACAACCTGCGCAAATTCTACGTTCGCGTCGATCAGCCGGTCAACGATCTTTTCGTCCGCCGTCACGCGATTGGTGACAAAGTACGTCGTTTTCCCGTCATCCAGTTGCTGCGTTGGCGTAAAGGCAATCTGCGTTTCGTCGATTTGGACGGACTTGATCTGTCCCTCTTCGAGCATTTTCAAGAACTCGGAGTACGAGACTTCCTTGACGCTGTATCGCTGAATCTGCGGGAACAAAAGCGCGTTGAGCAGCATGACCACGATCAGCGCGATGATGTAATAGATGATCAGCGGCTTTTTAAAATCCTTCTTTTCATGCATAGCGTTTCCTTTCCGGGGCAAAAGCATCCCCGACTGATGATAAATTCATGATACTTCAACCCCGTATAAAAGTCAATTCTTGCCGTTCCAAAGATACAAATTCACCTTTGGAATGTCGGCAAATGGCAATAAGACAAAAGGACCGTGCGGTTCATTTGAACCGACACGATCCTCTGATGGTAATTCAAATTACTCTTCGTCGGGCGTATCCAGGCCGTCCTCAAAGTCCAGGCCCTGCACCTCAGCGTTGTAATCGACCTCTTCGGTCAGCGCCTCGCGTATGGACAGGCTGATGCGCTTGGCTTCCGTATCCACCTTGAGCACCTTCACGCGCACAGTCTGGCCCACCTGAACGGCGTCCTCGACCTTCGCGATGCGCTTGAGCGCGCACTGAGAGATGTGCACCAGGCCGTCCAGGCCGGGCTCCAGCTCCACAAACGCGCCGAACGTGGTGATGCGGACAACCTTGCCTTCCACGATGGAATCCACCGGGTACTTCTCCTCGGCGACATCCCAGGGCTGGGGCTGCAGCGCCTTGAGGCTCAGCTGAATGCGCTCCTTCTCCTTGTCCACACCGATGATCTTGACCTGAACCTCCTGGCCCGGGGTCACGATCTCAGAGGGATGCTTCACGCGATGCCAGGCCAGATCGGTCACGTGAATGAGGCCATCGACGCCGCCGATGTCCACAAAGGCGCCGAAATCGGTCAGGCGGCGGACAATGCCGGTAACAACCTGATCCTTTTCGATCTTCTCCCAGGCCTTCTTCTTCTCGTCGAGCAGATAGGCCTTGCGGCTGGCCACGATGCGCTTCTTGGCCTTGTCCACCTCGATGATCTTAACGGTCATCGTCTTGCCAACGAACTCGCCGATGTTCTCCACAAAGCGGCGGGAGAGGTGAGAAGCCGGGATGAACGCACGAACGCCCATCACGTCAGCGATCAGACCGCCGTTGACCGCTTCACGGCCGGTGGCCTCCACATAGGCGCCGGTGTCGTATTCAGCGACGAGCTTCTCCCAGTTCTTGCTGGCCATGACCTTGCGCTCGGACAGGAGCACATAGCCTTCGCCATCGTTGAGCTTGACGACTTCGGCTTCGATCTCGTCATCAACCTTGCAGTCCGTGGTCACAAGATCATTCTTCTTGATGTAACCATCGGCCTTGCCGGGGATGCTCACGACGACGCCGTCTTCGCTCACCTGAGCCACGACGCCTTTGACAATCTGACCGGGGCGGAACTTGATCATCGTCTCCTCAAGCATTGCCGCGAAATCTTCGCCGCTCTCGGGGATCTGATTCTTTTCCATGTCGTTCATGCGGGTACAACCTCCTCGAGTATCTCTACCGGGCGGTGGCCCGGATATGATACATACTTTATTGGATCACGACGGCAAAACCGCCGGGATACGCTTAATCTTTTGAGCCGTCCAGACTGACTCCGTTTTCGATGCGCTCCTGCACGCGCTGAAGCAACCACTGTGGCGTCGAGGCGCCGGCCGTGATCGCCACGCGGTCCGCATCGGAGAAAGCCCCCGCGGGCACATCCTCCGGCGTTTCCACCAGAATCGTCCGCGCACAACGGGCTTTGCAGGTTTCATAGAGCTTTTGCGTGTTTGAGCTGTTTTTTCCGCCGACCACCACAATGACATCGGCCTCTCGGGAAAGCGCTTCGGCTTCCTGCTGCCGCTGGCTGGTCGCTGCACAGATAGTCATGCGCACGGTGAGCTCCGCAACCCGCTTCCGAAGGATTGCAAGCACCTCTTCAAAACGGTCGCGGCGAATGGTCGTCTGCGCGACTACCATGGCCTTCTGCGGCAATTGCGCGCTTTTTGCCGCCTCTTGATCCGGCAAAATGAATACCGGTCCGTGCGCCCAACCGGCAATGCCCACCACCTCGGGATGATCCGCTTCACCGACGATGATGACGGCCTCCCCCTGGGCGCTGTATGCCTTGACGAGCTGATGAATGTGCGCAACATGCGGACAGGTCGCGTCGATATAGCGCAGTCCGCGCGCTTCGCATTGGGCATAGACCTCCGGCGTCACGCCGTGGGAACGAATGATGACCGTCTGCCCCGGTTGAACCTCGTCGAGCGTGGCCACAACCCGAACGCCGGCGCGCTCCAAACGCTCCACTTCCTGTGGATTGTGAATGAGCGGGCCCAGTGTGACGCAGGACGCTTGATCCGTCGCAGCGTCAAACGCAGTCTGCACCGCGCGCCGAACGCCGAAGCAAAACCCGGCGTGCTTACCGATCGTCAGTTTCATAGGCCGCCTTTCGCTGTTTTTACCGCGGCAAGTGTTCCCTCAATGGGTACACTCCACCCTTCAATTTAGCCCATCCTTTTATGTTCTATGCCCTTTTCGATTTTCCTGCTATTCTTTCTACTTTTTTTTAATTTTTTGCTGTTATTTCATTTTTCAACCAAAAACCCCGCGACAGAAGCCATTTTTCATCAAAAGAACACTCGTTTTCCTGGTATTTGCTTGAAACCCAGAGCCATTTTGCTGAAAAAAACCGCCGAAGCGTACGCGCGGTCCTTTCCGGTGGTTTCC
>CALVTV010000019.1 GCA_944363005.1 uncultured Clostridia bacterium
TGCCCCTGAGCATGAAGGATGCGCTTTGCGCGGGGACACTGCGCAGCATGATTCTGGCATTGGCCAAGCGTAAGCCGGGTACGCACGCTTGATCAAGGAGGGATATGGATGCTGAATATTCCCAAGGTTTTTACGCAAAGTGCATCCAAAGCAATGGTTCAGGCGCAAATTAGTGCGGCCTCCATGGGGCTGAGTGATCTCGGATCGGGGCATATTTTGCTCGGTCTGTGCCGTTGCGCAGACGAGCTTACCCGCTGCCTGATGGGCGATATTTCCGTAAAAGAAATTGAAGAGGCTGTTGCGGAACACTATGGGCGGGGAGAAGTTGGCTTCTCGCGGGTGACAGGGCTTACGCCGCATGCACACCGCATCCTGCTTCGTTCCATGACCTATGCCAACCCGGAAAAGAGGAATCTTGCGGGCACGGCTCATGTTTGGCTAGAGCTGTTGTATGAGGATGGGTGTACGGCGCACCAGATCCTCATGGAATTGGGGAAAACCATTGACGGACTGAAAAATGAATTGCGTAACGCGGCGGGGGAGATTGAACGGCCGGAACGCGCGAAAGCAATCGCGGCCTCTGCGGAACCGCTGCAGATCAAGGTTGTGCAGGTCAAGGTTCAGGACGCCGAAGAAAAAAATGAGCAGGAGCAGAACCCGCTCGACGCGTATGCCCGTAATCTGACACAGGCCGCCGCCGAGAGCAAGCTTGAGCCGTTGATTGGCAGGGAAGCTGAACTGTCCATGATGATTCGGGTTCTTGGCAAAAAGACGAAGAATAATCCGCTGCTCATCGGCGAACCGGGTGTGGGCAAATCGGCTATCGTCGAGGGCTTAGCCCAGCGCATTGCGCAGGGCAATGCTCCGGAAGCGTTGCGCGGTATGCAGATTTATGCGCTGGATTTGGCGCAGATGGTCGCGGGAAGCAAATATCGCGGTGAATTCGAGGAGCGTATCAAGAGCGTGATTCACGCTGCTCAGGAAGCGGGCAATGTTATTCTCTTCATTGACGAAATGCATACCCTGATTGGCACAGGCGGCACAGAAGGAACGCTGGATGCGTCCAATTTGCTCAAGCCTGCGCTGGCGCGGGGGGAGATGCGCGTCATTGGCGCCACGACCTATAAAGAGTATCGCAAGTATGTGGAGAAGGACCCGGCGCTTGCCCGTCGTTTCCAGCGCATTGATGTGGCTGAGCCCGACAAAGCGCAAACGCTTGAAATTCTGAATGGATTGCGTGAACGCTATGAAGCTTTTCACCACGTTGCCATTAGCGATGAGGCCATCCGTGCCGCGGTTGAGCTCTCCGATCGTTACGTGACCGACCGTTATATGCCGGACAAGGCGATCGACCTCATCGACGAAGCGGCGTCGATGACGAAATTGAACACGCGTTCTCAAGCGCTCGTGACCGAAGTACCTGAAACAGAGAGGCCATGGCAGACCGAAGACGTTCTTCCGGCGCAAGCGCCTGTCATTGGTCAAAAAGAGGTGGCGCACATCGTATCCGAATGGACGGGTGTGCCGCTTGGCGAGGTTGAAACCGACGATCAGGAAAAGACGCTTCATTTGGAAGACAAACTCGCTCAGCGAGTCATCGGCCAAACCGAAGCGATTACCACGATCTGCCGGGCGATTCGAAGGGCAAGGGCAGGACTCAACGATCCTGCGAGGCCGTTGGGTGTCTTTATGCTTCTGGGGCCTTCCGGAGTGGGCAAGACGGAACTGTGCAAGGCGCTCAGCGAGGCGTTGTTTGGTCGGGAAAGCAGTCTGATCCGTATTGATATGTCCGAATACAGCGAAGAGGCCAGCATTTCGCGCCTGATTGGCTCGCCCCCTGGTTACGTGGGACACGGTGAAGGCGGTCAACTCACCGACGCGGTGCTCAAGCAGCCCTACAGCATCGTGCTCTTCGACGAAATCGAAAAAGCACACCCCAAGATTTATAACCTGTTGTTGCAGCTGCTGGATGATGGGCAGCTTACGGACAGCATGGGGCGAAAGGTGAACTTCAAGAACACGATCATCATCATGACGTCCAATGCGGGGATATCCTTTGACATGGATAAGCATATGGGCTTTGCGCAGTCGGAGAGCAGGGGGCAGGAAGACCGGCGCAGCAAAACCATTTTGGCGAAAGTCAAAGAGGTATTTCGTCCGGAGTTTTTGGGCCGTATTGACGAAATTGTGGTGATGAATCGCTTGAATGAGGAAGCAGGGAAGCGCATTGCAGCGCTGATGCTCTCTCGCATCAAGGAGCGGCTTCATAACCATAGCGTTGACATGACGTTTGATCCGGAAGTGCCCGCTTTGTTGGCGCATCTGGGCGTGGATGATATGAGCGGAGCGCGCAACCTGCGCCGCGTGATCCGGGATCAGGTTGAAACGCCGCTCAGCGATGTTCTTTTGAGTGGGAATTCGGTTTCTGCTGTCAATCTGAGCGTGCAAGATGACCACATTGTGGTGCATTGATGGACGCCACGAGCTTACAAAGAGGTGCCGTATGGGCGCCTCTTTGTATTTTTTCGCAAAGATAGAAAACAAATATACGGACGGACAGTCAGCTTTATCTCTTGCGCAGTCCCTTCGGTTGCGATAGAATAGAGGTCGAAAGGAAGTGGTCATCCAAATGAATGAGGCAATCCGTCGCGCAAGAAGCGCAGCGCTGGGCATTGTATCCTGTGCCTGTGCGTTGTTTATGCTCTGTGCGCTGCCGCTTCTTTTTCACGACGCGTTCTTTGATATCAACCGCTTCAAGGTCAATGCGGTTTATGCGGTTGTTCCGCTGCTTTCCCTGGCTTTTTTGTTTGCGCTTGCGGTGCATCCCAAGCGGATCAAGGCCCTCCCGATGAACCTTTCTGTGCTTAGCCTGCTTCTTTTGGCCTTGGCTTGCCTGATCTCGTACGCCATGTCCAACTGGAATCCCGCCGTGTTGACAGGAAATCAGGGTCGATATTGCGGACTGTATTTCTGGCTTGCGTGCCTTGCCTCGTGCTTTATGATTGCTGCGGGAGAAAATGACGTGGTTTGTCGAGCGGCAAGCCTTGTTGCCGGCGGCATCGCGGCATTGGGCATTGCTAATGCGTTGGGATATGATCCGCTTGGATTTTACGCGCGGATACGAGCCGATCAAAAACCGCTCTTTTTGTCCACGATAGGCAATACGGATTTCTTCGGCGCGTATCTGACGATGATTTTTCCGCTAGCGGGCGCGCGTTTTGTGCTTGCCCGCCGCGGGCGGTATGGGAGTCTGGCCCTTGCTGTGATGATGGCTGCCGGCGTAGCGTCTTCAAGAACGGATAGCCCTTT
>CALVTV010000020.1 GCA_944363005.1 uncultured Clostridia bacterium
CCAAGATCCCACTGAAAGATACGGCCCCCATGTCCTTTGGTATTTACTATAAAACCGTCCAAGACAATCCGGCGCTGAAAGCGTTTATTCAATGTGTAAAAGACAATTTTGCCAATGAAGGGTAGAAGAAAGCAATGCACTACCATATGACGGACGGGCGGCACAAGCGCTGATGACGATGCTGCAGGCGAAGGGCTTTATCGCGGAATAACGGCAAAACGAAAAAACGCTCATGCCGAAGTCATCCTTTCAGACATGAGCGCTTTTCTTGCGGTCGTAGTGCTTTTTGTTTTCCACCTTGCGCGTCACGGGGGTGAAGCCCCAAGTGGCGCGTTTTTCAGCGTCAAGGGCACGGCAGGCTTTCTTGCCTAGTTTCTTGCGGGGGGATGAATTTGGGCATGGGGGACACTTCCTTTCCATGAACAGAATATGAAAATCCTTGGCCATTGCTGACCGAGGACTGGGGTGGTGCTTACTGGACTCGAACCAGTGACCCCATCGATGTGAACGATGTGCTCTACCATAGTGGGCGAAGTACATAACGCTTTATAGCGGGCAAATTACCGGCCCTCGATCCATTTTTCATTATATCACGCCTATTTTAAGCTGGCAATATTTCATGTATACAAAACCCGCGAGCCGGCCGCTTCTATACATATCATGGCAACAAAAATGGCCGCCCATAGCGGGCGGCATGGCGTTCAGCTATGAAGCTGCGGCAAGCGCTTCCTGCAGCGCTTTGACGTCGCTGCCCTCCGCGCCCTTCTTGAGCAGACGAGAGCCAAGCGCGATCTCCTTCTCCGGCACCGAGGAAGCCGCGTCGTTGTAATCGATGAACGGCAGCTTGTACCAGTGCGTCCAGCCGCGCCCCTTGATCTTCGTTTTGCCGCAGCCGTAGGCAAAGCCGCGCCACGCAACAGCGTAACCGCCGCCGACAGTGTAGCCGACGTGTCCGTCAAACCGCACGGCGAGGCCGACGATGTCCGGCAGTGCGTCAATGGTGCCCCAGTCCATACCCTGCGACTTGGCCCACGAGAACATGCTGTTCGAGGACTTGTCCGGGCAGCCGTTGGAACCGGATTTCTTCTCGAAGGTCTTGTCGTTGCCAATGGCTTCCAGTACACCCGTGCCGCTGTTTGTCCAGGCGCACCCTTTCGCGCCGCCCATGCAGTCGGCGCAGACTTCCGAATGGAAAATGCGGAATGCGTAATAGGTACCGTTCACCACGTCGCGCAGCAGCACGGCGTTGTCACGGCTGGATTCATACGAGGCATTTTGCACTTCCAGCATCCGGCGATTGCTGCCGGAGCCATCGTCCCACGACGAAAAAGAGGGCGCGCCTGCATACGATCCTTCGAACACAGTGCGATTCGTCGTGCCATTGTAGGTGGGTTGTAAGTACAGCGAGGGATGCAAGCTGTTCTGAATGTAGAGGTTCCCAGTTATGATGTCGCCGCTCTTTTTGACCGCACCGATGTTCCCGCAGGATGAGGCAGCATTGCTCGCGCCGGTGCCGCCCTGCGATACCTCCAAGGGTTTGTTCAATTTTACAGGCCAGCCGAAAGTGACTGTCTCATCCGCGCCTGTTCGGTGGCGCTGTCGAGGTCGGAATAGACGGTAAAATCATGCTCGGAAAGACAGCCGCTGGCAATGCCTTGTGCCACATTTGCGCCAGTGGTCGTGGCAGACGGCTCGTA
Source organism: uncultured Clostridia bacterium (assembly GCA_944363005.1). Lineage (GTDB taxonomy): Bacteria > Bacillota > Clostridia > Christensenellales > Aristaeellaceae > Ventricola. The sequence continues at coordinate 1,698 of CALVTV010000020.1, forward strand.
TTTGCGGATCATGTTGTCCATGAGATCATAGAACACATGGCGGGCATACACGGTGATCATGTCGAACTCCGGCACGCCGCGGTAGATGCGGAAGGATTGGTCGCGCAACTGCCGGGCTTCAACCACCTCATTGACCGCCTCGCCCTGGCCGGGCGTGATCTCGGTGCGCACATACTGAAGCCAATCGGTGGACATAAACCCTTGCTTGCCGTCCGGGGTGAGCATATTATACCACGAGGAAGTGGTCTTTTCGAGCGACACGACTTTGGTGCCATTCTTGTACTTCCCGATGATCTTGTACTTTGTGCCGGTGCCGGAGCGGAGCATGAGCCTGCTTCCATTGGTTTTGACCTTCCAGATTTCGCGTTTAACCTCGGGTGCGGCCTGCGTGATGATGGTGATGCACCCAGCCTTCGCCTCGCCGGTCAGGTAGCGCGCGGCGTGAATGATTTTCGCCTGCGCTTTGCTTTCCTTGAGCACGCCCTGTCCGAGGCCCTTCATCGCCATGACGCCGACTTCTTCCTCGAATACCCGCGACGGCGACTTGATCTTGAATTCCGATTTTGCCGCGTTGATGGCAGCGCGCGCGGCGGAGAGCATAGCGGAGATGACACCGCTGAGCCGCCCGGCGAGCGAGGAGGCCTCGCCGGTGAAGCCGTATTCGTCCATGCCCGCACCGACGCCCGCCGCCACGTTGCTGCCGGTCGGCTTCATGCGCGTGGAGGGCGACTGGATGCCGAGCGCACTGTTGAGCGCGGCTTCAAGGTTGGCGGCGACGGTTTCGGCGTCCGTAGCCCAGCCTGCCTCGGTCATGCCCTGCGCCACGCCCTCCTTGATGTGCGCGCCGGTGCCGGTCATGTCGAGGTCGGTGGCGATCTTGAGCACTTCCTCGGGCAAGGATTCGTTGAACATCGAATAGAGGCCGGGAAGGTCTGTCCTGATGAGGCCCATATAGTCGGCGATGCCCGCAAATTGATCTATGAGGCCGGACACGTCGATGTCCGGGAACATAGACTGTATCTCCGGCTCATGCCGCTGCCCAGCAGGGATTGGATCTGCGTGAGCAGGCCGAGGTACTCGGTCAGAGCGCTTTCATCCATCTCCGCTGAAAGGTCGGCGAGGTCTTGGAGGATGGCGGGCTTTTCGTGATCGCCCGACATACTGTATTCGCGCAGTTTGGTCAGCAGCGTATCTATCTGCTGATTGGCCTGCTGGATGTCGGCCGACTCCCGCACGGGCATAACGACGCCAGCCAGCGTCTGCGCATACTCCCGCGCGGCGGCGAGGCGGTCCTCATTGTAGCGGGTATTGGGTGCATCCAATGCGCTCTGCCGCTCGGCGGAATCTTCGATGAACTGGATGACAGCGTATTCCTTGTCGTACTGTGCGTCCAGTTCCGCGTTGACGGCGGCCATGCCCTCTGCGGCGGCGGTGACCTGAGATTCGAGGGCAGCGTTCTTTTGTTTGGCCTGATCCAGCGCATCCGAGAGCTTGCCCTGCCGGGTATAGGCGTTTTCCAGCTTCTTGTTCGCTGCTTCCAGCGCGCGCTGGTATTGCGTGACGGCTTTCTGCTGCAGGGAGGAAAGCTGCGCCTGCGTGTCCTTGACGGATTTCTCGAAATTGTCCACGCCCGAGGCGGCGCGCTTAAATTCGCTCTCCGCCTCCTGTATTTGTTTGTTGATGGACGTGAGATTGCGCGAGAAATTGTCCCCGTCCAGCGAAAGCGACACCACAAGGTCGCGCAGGACTTCGCTCATTTGGTCGCTTTCGTTTCTTGAGTCGGAATATAAGCGGATTATTTTCCGAATATAGTTGATAATCCGGTCGAAATGGCGTATAATAGAATCGAGGACAGGAAGGAGGTGGCGATATGGCCATCAGCACGGAAACGCTTCGTTCCCTCGTGTCGATTTCGCAATTCAGCAAAGGGCAAGCCACGCAGGTCTTTGACCGGCTCAAAAATGAACCGCAGCTCGTGGTGCTCAAAAACAACGTGCCTGCCGCGATACTGCTCTCGCCGGAGGAATATGGACGCCTTGCGGAAATCGAAGAAAACTACCGCCTGCTTGTGCTGGCGCAGGAACGCTTAAGCGGGGACAATCTTTCGCGCGCGCGCAGCGAAGCAGACGTCATGAAAAACCTTGGCGTCACAGAAGATGAAATCAACGCGGCAGAGGATGTGGAGTTGGAATGACCTGGCAGATCAAATACTTGCCCGAAGCGGAAGATGACCTCGCCGCATTGAATCAGTCCGTTCGTCCACAGATTTTGAAGGGCATCCGCAAGGTCGCGCAGAATCCCGGCTATCCCGACGGTTATGGGAAGCCGTTGGGGAATTTTGCCGCGAGCAATCTTGCGGGGTTGTATAAGATCAAATTCAAGAAAGCGGGGTTGCGAGTCGTCTATGCTTTGCAAAAGCAGGACGAGATCATGACGATCATCATCATTTCCGCCCGCGCGGACGATCTCGTCTATTATGAGGCGGAGCGCCGCAGAAAGCGCCATAACCTGTGAGGTATGGCGCTCTCTACTTCAAATCCGGCCACACCTCGTCGATATAAGCCCGGCGAGGTGCTTTCTTCTGGTTTTCACGGCGGGCCTGCCACGCCCGGACGCTGAGAAAGCCCAGCATGTCCATGCGGTCGATCTCGTTCGGACATAAAGCCCACGGCGAAGTAGCCGGGCTTGTCGTTGGCGGAGCGGATGAGCACGCCGTTGTCGTCGATCTGATTGCCGAAGATCATCTCCTGAATGACCAGCGGCAGATTGGCCAGCCGGGTGGTAAAGGAGAGTTGACGTTTGTTCCGCAGACAATTCGTGACTGCGCGGCGGGAAAAGGAAAAACTGTCCTCCGGCGCGAACTGCACGATGGATTTTCTGCCCAGCGTGCGCGCGTCTGAGTCCACGCGGAGGTACTCGTAGAAGATGCGCCCGGCGCTGTCCCTGTCCACGGTCATGCGATCCGGCATCAGGGGATAGAGCGCCGCCGCCTCGGCGCGCCCATTGCGGATGACCTGCGCGTGGGCGTTGCCCCACAAGAGAAGATGGGTCATCAGCGTCGCCCGGAAAGAAAGGGCGGACATCTCCGGGTTCGGCTCGTCATGGAGCAGGTTGTAGAGCGGATGGTCGAGCGCCTTTTCCTTGCCGCCCGTGTCGTTGTACTGGTAAAAGTGCAGCGGCAGCGAAGCGATGGCCTCGGCCAGAATCCGCACGCAGGCGTAGACCGCTGACATCTGCATGGCGCTGCGCTCGTTGACTGCCTTGCCGGAAGCCGTGTTTCCGAAGAAAAACGAATAGCCGCCACCATTGAGGGATGCACGCGGCTTGTCCCGAGCCTTGAACAGTCTGTCGAATAGCGTCATGGAAAAACCTCCATTTGCGTTCAGGATTGACTTTCTAAAGAAATTCGGGTATAATTTTGGTATCGAAAGGAGGTGCGCGCTATGCCAACGATCAAATCCAGCGCCGACCTGCGCAACAAGTACAATGAGATTTCCCATTTCTGCCACACGTTTGCCGAGCCGGTATTCATCACCAAGAATGGCAAAGGCGATCTGGCGGTCATGAGCATCGAAGCGTATGAGCAGCTCATGGGGCGCTTTGAGCTATATGGGAAGCTGCAAGAAGGCATGAATGACATAGAACGCGGTAACGTCCGTCCGCTTTCCGACGCCATTTCACGGATGAGGAGCCGCAGGCAAGCATGAATTATGAAGTCTATATCACCGCTGCGGCGGAACGCGACCTGAACGAAGCAGTAGACTACATCGA
>CALVTV010000021.1 GCA_944363005.1 uncultured Clostridia bacterium
CCTTGAAGATACCCTTTCCCTGCATATCACGCACGAGCGAATCGCTGCGCATTTGGGCACCGCGCGCGAGGTGGTCACCCGCATGCTTCGCTATTTCCAGAGCGAAGGCATGGTACGTTTGACTCGCGGAACTGTTGAAATTCTGAGCCTTTCCGCTCTGCAAACGCTTCGAGACAGCTAATCCCGCATGCAAAACGGCCATATTGCCAGTTGCATCGCCGGCAAATCCCTTCGCTCTCTGTCCGAGCCCCACGCTGGAAAGAGAATTTCCATAACAAAAGAGCGCTCTATTTCGGGCGCTCTTTCGTTATTCGCTTATTGCTGCGGGCCTCTTCCCTGTCAGGCGTGAATCACACCGCAGGAAGTCCTTGTATTTTCTTCAAACCGGTTCTGCGTCATGCTCTCATACAGCCGATACCCGCCAGAAAAATTGTAGCATTCAAAGCCGTGTTCGGTCAGGATGCGGCAAGCCAGATAACTGCGCAACCCGCTCTGACACATGACATAGATCGGCTTGGACTCGTCCAATTCTCCAAGACGCTCGCGAAGTTCATCCAGCGGTAAATTCACGAACCCCTGCGCATGCCCCCGCTCGAACTCCTCCGGCGTGCGCGTATCCAGCCGCACCGCATCTTCCGGCAACAACGCAATCTGTTCATAGTGGAACTGCTTGACCAGACCTTCTTCAATATTTTCTGCCATGAAGCCCGCCATGTTCACCGGATCTTTAGCGGACGAATACGGCGGTGCATACGCCAAGTCCAAATCCTTGAGCTCCGTCACTTGCATGCCAGTCTGCATCGCCGTAGCCAGCACATCAATGCGCTTGTCCACGCCATCAAAACCGACAATTTGCGCGCCCAATATGCGCAGCGTTTTCTTTTCATAAATCACTTTCATCGTCATCACCCGGCCGCCCGGATAATACGACGCGTGATTGGCCGGGGAAAGCACCAGTTTTTCATAAACCAGGCCCATCGCCTTCGCCATGCGCTCATTGATGCCCGTAGAAGCTGCTGTCATATCAAACACTTTGAGGATCGAAGAGCCGTAAGCGCCTCCAAATACGCTGGGCAACCCACAGATGTTGTCCGCCGCAATTCGCCCCTGCTTGTTTGCAGGGCCTGCCAGCGATACGAGCGCCGGCTGACCGGTAACCCCATGACGCACCTGGACCGCATCCCCTACGGCAAAAATGCATGGGTCGCTTGTGCGCATGTGCGTATCAACCGCGATGCTCCCCTTGACACCGAGTTCCAAGCCGGCCTGCTTGGCCAGCGTGGCATCCGGCGCTACACCGATTGCAAGCACCACCATCTGCCCCCGAATCGATTTTCCATCATCCAGGTGCGTCAAGATTTCCTCGCCATCATGTTCGAAGCGGCTGACCGCCGTGTTCAGCAGCAATCTGACTCCTTTTTTTCTGAACTTTGCGTGAACGAAGGAGGCCATATCCTCATCCAACGGCGCGAGAAGCTGCGGCGCCTTCTCCACCAGCGTTACGCGGATTCCCCGCTCGCACAGATTTTCCGCAACTTCCAGCCCAATAAACCCTCCACCGACCACGGTCGCTTCTTTCGGGTGATTCTGATCCGCGAAATTTCGAATCCTCAGCGTGTCTTCGACCGTCCGCAAAGTGAAAATGGCCGGATGATCCAAGCCCTCAAACGGCGGTCGGATCGGCTTGGCCCCCGGGGCAAGCACCAATTTGTCATAGGATTCAGCGAACGTTTCGCCGGTTTCCAAGTTCTTGACCAGAACAGTCTTTGCTTCGCGGTCAATGGAAAGCACGTCATGACGCACATGAACCTGAATGCGGAAACGACGCCGGAAACTCTCCGGAGTCTGCAATGTGAGCGCGCTCTGCGCCTCGATTGCGCCGCCAATATAATACGGCAATCCGCTATTCGCATAGGAAACATGTCCAGACCGCTCGAAAATTACGATTTCCGCTTGTTCATCCAATCTGCGAATGCGCGCCGCTGCGCTTGCGCCACCTGCAACGCCTCCAACAATGACCACTTTCATGCTTTACCTCTCCATCCTTCCGCTGTATGTTTGAAGTCCTCCCCAGTCGCTTACGCGTGTATAGCCCATCTCTTTGAGTATACGGCACGCCTGAGCACTGCGCATGCCGCTTTGGCAATACACGCAGAGTTCCGCATCACGCGAAAGCGATACTTCTGCAATATTGTCCAAAGGCAAATTGACGCTTTGCGGGATGTGCCCCATGCGATACTCCTCCTGCGTGCGCACATCCAGCAGAACAGCGCCGGGATTCTTCTGAAAACGAAGAATTTCCTCGTCGATATTCAACCGCCTCTTGTTCCAAAACCAGCCCATCGTCGTGCCCCTCAAAGCATGGCCAGGATTTGCTGCTTGGGCCTGGCCCCCATCGATTGCCGCACCACTTTTCCGTCGCGAATCACCATCAGTGTCGGAATAGACAAAATGCGAAATGCCGACGCGAGCTCCGGTTCTTCATCCACGTTGATTTTGACAACCTTGACGTCCTGTCTTTCCTGCGCAATCTCGTCCACGATGGGAGAAACCATCCGGCACGGGCCGCACCAGCTTGACCAGAAATCGATCAGCACAGGTTTCTCGCTGTGCATCACTTCCTGCTGAAAGTTTTCCTTTGTAATATGAGCTGCACGCATAGGTGTTTCCTCCTTTTGTTTTTCGGGATGACCCTGTTGTTTGAAACAAGTATATCGCTCTTTCAAAGGAAACACCGTGACATCGTCACAAAGCCTGAACCTCTTCAGCTGGACAAATCCGGTTCTCGCGTTTATGGCGCCCCTCCTATTTCAGACTTCGGTCGGTATCCTAGCGTATTCGCGCTTCAAGCATGCCGACCGGAAGATCTGCTGCATCCCAATCATCGACGAACCGCACAAAAAGCTCCGGTACCTTCTGCTGCTTAGCGGTGCACGCCTTTCTTCAACCACGCAAAATCATACGCTTCCCGCATCCATTCCATCAATTCATCATTCACCTCTTCGGGGCGCGTGAGTACGGCATGGTGTGTCCATCGATTCGGATAGGGCTCCACCGCCGTGTCAATGCGAGGCGAAGCTAGGCGCATCCCGAGCCCAAACGTCACCACCATGTAGACCGGTGGCATTGGCCTGCGAACGCGCATCAAGGAAACACATCCAAACACGCGCGGATTTCGCAATGTGATCTGCGACTTTTGTACATCGATTTTCGTATCGGGAAGCCTGGCCAGCAGCTGATGCTCAAAGGTTTCATAGATTTGCAGCGCAAAAGGTCTTCCCTCAAAAAAGCGAAGCACTTCCATTTCGTTTTGCACAGCGCCTCTCCTCCTGGTTGAGCTTATCTGCATACACGCCTAACACACCAAGATCATTATATGGCATAGCACACGGAAATTCAAGGCTACACGGCCCTTTTCGTCCCCGGGCATTTCAAAAGCAGAACGTGGTCTTTTTTCCTTCAAGACAATAATTTAAAAACCGCCAGGCATGTTCGGCGGCTAAAAGTCACAAAGAGCGCGGAAAACCGCGCTCTTTGTGTATTCAGGTTTAGTCTGCATCGTGAGGTAGGACAAGCGCAAACAGCGTATGCTCCCCTTCGTTTTCAAGCGGCGAAGTCAGATAGAGCATCCAATCCGCCTCTTCTTTTGCGCCCTCACTCGCGTACGAAAGCTGAACCGGACCAAAGGCTGTCTGTTCGTATTCCTCGCAGAACAGGAATTGCGCCTTTTCGTCCAAGGCCATTTCAACGCTTTCCTCAATCACGCCCGCTTGGAACGCAATCTCCGCAAGCTCCACCATTTGACCGTTCACGCGCACGTAAGCTCGATACGGCATCGTCAGCAGCTCAACTTCGGAGAGGGCCTGACTTTCAGCCGCCGTCTCTTCGCCCTTATGCACAGGTTCAAGCGTGAAGATGTGGTTGACGTTATCCAGCGTGTCAAGCTGAATGAGCATCACGGCTTCTCCAACGCGGAAGAGCACGTACGCATAGCCCTCGCGCTCAAGGCGCTCCAACAATTCAGCAGACAGATGCAGATTCCGCAGTTCGTAAAGGGGCGTTCCGTCCTCCTGCAGCACCGGTACTCCATCGGCATCCAATACCGGTAGCGCCTCGATGACCAGCACCCGCTCTTCCTCCTGAGTGCCTTCCATCCAGAGCCACATCGTCTGCCAACGGTATTCCTCTGCCTTCCACTGGGCATTGGTCACGATGGCCAACGAACCGGACTTCGTCTTAGCCGTGCTCGATTCAGGCTGGGATTCGGGGGTGGGGTTGAGCGCCGATTCCAGGATCTGGAAGCGCAACGTATAGCTGCCGGCATAATTGCCAATACCCGTGACAATCGCGGTAGCCGTGCCAGGCTGTACGTTGTCCTTGTAGGATACGATGTAGTCCCTACCCTCGACAAGGCCGCTGATGACCACAGCCGGTTCGATGGCGTTGCCCGTGTAGGACTGATCTTCCAGGTCTTGCGGCTGCGGCAATGCTGCCGGGTCGATGATGAAGGTATAGGCAGCGCTCTCACCAGCCAGCGCGCCCATCCCGCTGACATGAACGGTGGCCGTTCCGGCATTCACATTGTTCTCATAGCCTTCGATCCGATAGTCCAGACCTTCGACCAGACCGCTCAGCGTAATCTGCGGCGTATGCGCACTGCCGTCATAGGTTTCGTTGGGGATGGACAGCGTCGCAGGCAGTCCAAGGATATGCCGCACACGGAAGGTGAATACGGCCTCATCAGGCAGCGCATAGTTCTGGTCGTCGATGCGCACGTTCTCAAATACGATGGCCGCCGGGATGCTCTGACCAAGCTCGTTGTTGAGCAGATAGGCGTTGTAACCGTCGTAACGGAGATTGACCCAGTCCCCTTCAAGCACGCCATCCACACCGAGCGTGCCCTCAATGCCTTCAATCCGCGTGGTGCCATCCTGCACCTTGGTGATGCCCTCCAGTTTCAGGTTGTCGATGTTCCAGGTCAACTGCTTCCGACGGATGCTGATGTTAACCGGTTGTACGGAGAACACCTCACCCTTCGCATTGCTGAGAGAAACAGTCAGCTTGTATTCACCGGCGTCCTTGAAGCGCGGCATCTCACTCAGCCATGTACCCTTGTCGTTGTCGAAGTAGCGAATGGTCACCCCTTCCAGATCGCCTGTGAAGCTGACGCCATCATGGTACGCGCCGTCGTATTCGCCGCTATACCCATGAACCGTGATGATCGGATCGTTGAGCGGCAGAATGTTGACCGTCTCCACGCCGTATTCACTATGGGAGAGAACCCCGTCCAAATAACGCTCCACGCGGTAATAGACAGTGTAGACGCCCACATCGGTGAATTGCGGGTTGACCAGCGTCTCTGCGCCGTTCTCTCCAACGCGGTAGTAGATGACGTCGTCCTTCTTGGCTCCATAGACCTCGATTCCATGTTCTTCGCCATCCCAGATGCCTTCATAGCCATCGCTGGCCACATCGGCAAGGTAAAGGATCTCTACAACACCCGAACCGTAATAGTCCGCGTAGTTCGCTCCGCGCAATACGAAGGGAACTTCGTAGCGGCCCACGTCACGATAAACGGGGTTCTCCTGCGTCTCAACGCCGTTGACAATGTAGTAGATCTCCACATCCTGCGGGATGCCGTTGACACGGATGGCGTACTCCCTGCCGTCCGCATAACCGCGGGCATTCTCGATCGTAACGCCGGTGATGTGTCTGGGCAGAATGCGCACCTGCACGGGAAGGTCGAGCGTGGCGTTGCCGCGCGTCACACGCAACACAACGTCGTAGTCGCCCGCATCCGTGAAGGTCGGCAGGTCTGCCGCGCTAGCCGCGGAAACGAATCCGCCAGAACCAACTGCATACTGCACGCTGTCGCTCGTCCAGTCGATCGAGTTCAGCGTCACGCCATGGCTTGCGCCGTCATAGACACCCGTCCAACCATTGGCCGAAACGTCGAAAGGCTGAATCTCAAGGACAGCCGAGCCGAGGTATGTCTGAATATACGTGCCCTCATCGCCTATCAGTTCCCGCTGCGCTTGGAAATAAATCGTGTACTTGCCCACTTCAGTGAACATGGGCTGTACCGTCGTCTGGGTAGCATCCACGCTGCTCCACCAATACAGCACCGTCGCCCCTTCCAGGTTGTCAAGGCCGATGGTGTGCGGCTTGGCATCGTAGATAACGGTGTTGTCCACACCAACCACAGAATCGCCGCTAAGCAGTTGCACAGAGGCCGTTCCGGTGAAAGGTTTGAAGAGCAATCCACGATTGACCGTGTAGCTGATCCGGTAATCTCCGGTTTCAGCCAGCAACGGGACATATACGGTGCCATCCGCGCCCACAACCACGCCCGCCAAATCGGCCAGCGCCACGTTTTCAAAGCCCGGAACAGCTACGCCCGTCTCGTCAAACACAGTCAGAACTACCTGATCAAGCACGTCTGCATTCTGCACATCCACATTGAGGCCATGGATGGTGATACCGTGTTTCTGTCCATCCTCGAGCCCCTCATAGCCCTCAGCGGATACATTCTCAATGTCCAGTGCTGCGGTGGCCTTGATGGTGAGCTTCGTTTCGCTGCTGTACGGTGTATAATTAGGTACCACATACCTGGGCAACAGGCTCCGATAATCGCCCTCATAGCCTTCAAACGCGCCCATAGAACGCACGGACATCGCACGAGGGCCTTCATTTTGGCTGTCAGAGTTGTGGAAAACCGTGTAAGCGATTTGGTATACACTGTCATGCATTGCGCTTCCCAGGAAGGCCGGCAGCACCGGAACAGGCGTTTCGGAGAAATCCGGTCCCCACGGATCATCCTTGTCGAACTGGATGCCCAGGATCTCACCCGTTTCAGCATCCATGCCGGTGATGCAGAAGCAAGCCGTTTCGGCGTTGCCCGTGGGCAAGCCTGTCTCAGTGTTTATCTCCTGCCAGCTGATTTCAAGGATGTCATCCTCTTTCAGACCCTCCAGCGTCATCGAATGCTCCTGCCCGTCGTAGTAGACCTGCTCCTCCGGCTTGCTCTCCAGCTCGAGCGGAGTCGGCGTGCGGATGGTTGCAAAGTCAACCAAGTTGAACAGCTGTGTTCCCTCTGCATTGTAACCGGTATAGGCGACGCCAATGACGTACGCACCCATGCGGTTCATGTTTTCGACGATCAGCTTGAGGTCCTCTGCTGTGGTTTGCGACGTGATCTGGAAACTGCCGGAGAGGAGCGTGCTCTCGACGCCCTGCGTATTTCCGCGCGCAAGATCATCATACTCGTGGAATTCCACCAGCAGCTCCCAGTCAAGGCGCGTCAAGCCAATTTCGTCAAAAGCCTTGTCAACGCTGTAGCCGTAGGTCTGGTAGCCATCCAGCAGGTAGGGAATGATGGACAACGTATCGTCCAAATCATCCGCACCTCCATGGATATACTGGAGCATGTTCTGCCCGTCGGCATCTTCGAAGCTTCCTTCCCAATCGTTTCCAAATTCATAGATAACTGTTTCTTTCCAATCTTCATCCAGGACGTAACTCGGACCGCCATTTCCATTTTCCAGGTAACGGGTAACCAGATACCTGAGGGTTCTGAATTCATCACCGTTACCAAAGGACATCTGCGTATGGTATTCGTCCCACTGAACGAGGACTTCGTAGACGATTATCCATTCGTCCGGTTGCAGCTCAATCGTTCCGCTGTAATCGCCGTCCACCGTTTTAAGGGTGACCGTCAGGTCTTCCGGACGAATCCGGAAATCGCCCCACGGCCCAATGGGCTGCACGTCGCTGAGCAGAATCAGCTCGGAAAGGGACTGCGCATGGCCGTCATAGATGTTTGTGTAATCCGGATAGTTCCCCTCCTCCACATCCAGGTTGGCGTTAAACACATCCTCCAGATCGATGGGCACGATGGTGAGCGTAATTGCGCCCTCTTCGTTGACGGATGCGCCCTTGGCCGTTCCGCTCAGGCGATAGTAAAGCGCATATTCGCCCGGTTTGTCCGCACGGAACGCCAGTTCTTCAAGGGATACGAAGCTTCCCTCTTCGCCTGTGCGGCTGAAGAGCAGGCTGGTCAGGTCAAAATCCGTACCGTCCGTGTGATCCGTCAGGCCCAGTCCGTAGAAGGTATATGTGCCAAGCACATCGCCATACCACGCACTGACCGTAAAGGCGCCCGTCTTCGGATCATAGGCGTAATCCGGATAGCCCGAATCCACCGTTGTTCCGCGCGTCTCGTCGCGAAGGTTGATTTCAAAGAACTGTCCCTCGTCGTAAAGCGTCAGCGCATATGCCTTGGGAGCGGACACCAGATACTTGTCGCTTTCCAGCGCAATCTCCACCGTGTACTCGCCCGGACTCAGGTGCAGCGCATCCAGCGTCACGCCATCGAGTATGACTTCGCCCGTTATCGGGTTCTTCACGGTGTAAATCACCGTGTAGTCCGAGAGTCTGGCTTCCTCATCGTCGAATCGGATGAGGCCGGACAGATCCGGGACCTGTTCGTTGCGCACGAGGCGAGTGCCTTCTTCCTCGGCGAGTTCCCACGTTTGCTCATTTCCCTTTACGACGTTCCATTTTCTTTGCGTGTTCAGCAAATAATGGTACGGTTTCACGTAGATATTTTGCCCGAGTTTGTCGCTTCCCCAACCCAGCGCAGTTGCCAAAGCCTCGCCCTCATCCGAGAGCAGCACATAGGCCTCAATCATCATCTGCGGATAGGTATTCGAATCTTCGGGGCTCGCAAAAGGCGGGTCAAAGTACAGCGTTTCGTCCGTCACCATCACGTCTTCCACGCTTTGGCTGCTCCAGGCCGTATTCCTTATCCAGAGCCAGTAGTGCGCACCCTGGAAATAATAGCGCCACATTTCGTCGGTGAAGGTGCCCTGAAGCACACTTCCCTCCACGCTACCGGAATCGTAATACCCATAGGTCATTTCCGGACGGTCAAGCGCGATCGCGTGGCTATAGGGAATTGTCGAACCGACCGGACGGTCGTATTCAGCCCTCAACCACAGGTTTTCATCCGCCAACACCAGAGTCACGCTGCCCTCTCCATAGAAGGACAGGCCGTCACGCTGGATCAGGTAATGGAACCCAAGCGCCTTAAGCCGCTCTCCGTTCAGATCTTCAAAGCCGAAAGCCGGAAGCTCGGCAGAGAAGTCCACGCCATCCAGGCTGAAGAGGAGCGAATCCGTCGGCAACAGGCCGTAGACCGCCGGGCTGAATGTCTCCTCGCTCTGCGCAAGGATGAAGCGCGTCACGCTTTCCACCGTAACCCCGATATCGTCGGTGTTGTAGATGTAATAGGTGACGGTATCGACACTGCCCTCCTCAAGGGTTCCCGAAGTGAGAGCAAATGCCGCTCGATACGCGCCGGGTTCCGCCAGAGAAGGCGCACGCCCCAGTTCCTGCCACTGACCATCCACGTCCAGTTTATAGAACGTGAAGGTGTACTCCGAGGGATCAAGCGTCACATACGCACCCGCAGCGAGAGAATATGCCGTAATCTTGGGTACCCATACCTCAGAAGGCGTGGCATCCGGTTGTGCCGCTGTGTTCTCGCCCTGGATGTGGATGATATAAGCGTCATCCGCCAGTACGCGGAATACAACACGCGGAGCGCCCGCGACATACTCGGTCAGATTATGTCCGAGTACGGCGTAGTAATCCTGCGCCTCGCCCGACGCAGAAGTGATCTGCGTACGCACGGTGTTATCCGTGGTCACATGCGCGTCATACTGCACCCAAACCGCCGTTTCGCCCGCAATCTGCGTCTGCGCGCCTTCCTCTGTCGCCGGCGCATGAAGCTCGCCGGAGAGCAACCGCACGACCATGCCGTCGGCATTCTCAAGCGTCATGTCCGCCACGGACAGCCTTCCGTCCGCCACGAAGATGAGCGGAATATCGCCGCCATTGCCGGCGATCTTGCCGCCTGTGAGCAGCAGTTCGCCTTCGCCGCTCAGGGACAGGGCCGCATAAGCCAAGTCCGTCTGCGTGCGCAGCGTATAGCCGTTCAGATCCAGGATGACCGTTTCGCCTGCGCTCAACAGCACCGGAAGCGTACCGGAGAGCACCGCGTTGCCGGTCAGCGTCACCGTGTTTCCTTCGACGCGGGCCACACCCAGCGCTTGCGCCAGGCGCTCTGCGCTTATGATGTAGTCT